>JAQVFZ010000097.1 GCA_028697025.1 Candidatus Izemoplasmatales bacterium
GATGATTTTTATCATCAACAAAGCGCTGTCTTCCTGAAATCGAATGGGATCGCCGATAAGAGGTTGTTCCTTAAATTTTGCCAAACCCAGTAGGAACATTACAAATGCCAAACCTAGACCTTGGGCAATCTTATTGATAAAGTTGGTGAAACCGCTCATCTGTCCGTCAAGTCTATCGTTGAATTTCAACTGACCGGCGTCGACTACATCCCCATATATTGTATGTGGAACTAGTCCTGGTCCGGAGATTCCGAGTCCCATCAAAGCCGCAATTACATAAAGTATGATTGGATTGACATTGGCGGGAATGAAGAAAATCAAAAATGCAGTACCAATCCATAAATAAGCGCCAAATCGATAAGCAAAAGTCTTGCCTTTCTTTTCAATCATTTTCAGATAAATCGGCAGAGCCACTATTTGCATGGAAAACATCAAAGCGGCCGATATCATGCCTACCATTGTGGAATTACCGAGAAAAGTTTGGTCTTTAACAATATAGAAATCGACATAGAAGAAAAATAAGCCGCTCATGATTGCCATTGACATCTGTAACACCAAAAACATGCCTAAGTATTGCCTGAATGGTTTAAGTCCTAAAGGTTTAACCATCACGTCGAATGCATGGAAACAACCCTCATATATTTTAAATGCAACCTTGATTCCGGCCTTTTTTAGGTTTTCAACATAAGCCACGGTTTCATCATAGAAAGGTTCGACGCTGCCGATAAAAGTGATTGTCGGCGGCAAGTTGGTATAGTCGGTTTCTCTTGCCGGAGCGGCGTACTTGGATATTTTTTCTTCAGTAATGCCTTCAAGATAAATAGACCAAGCTTTTCTGTTGTTTCTTTCATCCCAGACCGGCGCTTTATTGCCGGTCATGGAAGCCGTCTTCATTCGATCGTCAATCATCGGATACATCGGAATCAAGCATTTGATCTTGACGTCACCCTTATCTCTGGCATATAGGCTTAAAGCTACGGCCATACCGCCACCGGCGCTATCGCCGCCAACCACGATTTCATCTTCTGAAATTCCCAAATCCTTCGCATTGTCTCTCATCCAAACGAGCGCTTGATAGCAGTCATTAAGTGCAGCTGGATAGGGTTTATAAACGCCTAGGGTATAATCCGGAGAAACAATCAAATACTCTTTGGCCAGATGTTTGGCCATGGATATTTTGGCCATAGACGGCGACCCGGTGACATACCCGCCGCCATGGACTCAGAAGATTCCCGTTTTGGTTTTCGGATTCTAGGGCTTTTTAATCAGTATCTTCATCCAACTGCCGTCTTCTCTTTTCAGATAAGTATATTTCCTTAGCAACCTCTTGGAAGGCGGTTTTATCTTCATCTTCTTTTTCTTCATCGGTATTAGATTAGTAAACGGGAGATAAATGAATCCGGCTAATCTTAATCCTTTGGCAATTCTCATAATAATATCTACCGTCCTTTTTCAGATGAATCTATAAACGTCTTCCATCATTTCTTTGCTGACTTCATGTTCCAAGTCATAAGCGATGAAAGTGGCATCGATTTTCTTGGATAATTCTTCTGCATAAATCATAGGCACGATCTTATCTCTTGAACCGCCTGTTAGCAAGATTTTCCTACCTGAGAATAGCTGGTAATTAAGCAGAGGGTCGATCTTGGCATACTTGTCCAATCTTTTTTTATATTCTTGGTTATTTTCGAATTTATATACTTTTCGCTTATACTTATAGAATTCGACAAATGAAGGCGATCCAATCAAACTTACAAGGATTTGAATCTTCCTGAATATGGTGGTCAAATACAAAGCTATAGCTCCGCCCATCGACACTCCCATGACAGCCAAAAGCATATCATTGTTGATTATGTCTTTTTCCATTAGATATAAATATACTTTCTTTGCATCATTTGCCGTATTGATTTCAGTTTCAATAATCAGTTTTTGGCGACTTGAGTTGTCCAGTCTCTGATATTCATCACTGATTCTATCGCCATGATTTTCCGCATCAAGGATAACCAATAAATAGCCTTTTTCGGTTATTCTTTCGATCCACTCGGTATCGATTGCATAACGATTTCCATTAAAACCATGGAAGAAAAACATGACCTTGTCATATTCAGTATCTTGGTTGTATAAATATCGAAATGTAATCTCTTGATATTTATCTTCTACATTGATAATTTTTCCCATATTTAAATAATCCTTTGGTAAATCGCCTTTCTACTTTATCAGATTAATTATATCATGATTTATATAAGTAAATTATCGATATAGATAAAGATTTAAGTATTGTTCCAATAAAGGAAGACGAAAATTTACCATAACTTTTTCTTATCGCTATAAAACAAAAGTAAGATATGATAAAATAATTATCAACTGAGGTGATAAACATGAGAATCGGTATAATCGGTCCAATCGGTAGCGGGAAATCAACCTTATCCCATCTACTTTCTTCATATTACAACGTACCAATGGTTAAAGAACCTGTAGAAAGCAGTCCTTTCTTACCGCTTTTTTATGCGGATAAAAAGAAATTCTCTTTCATCAGTCAATGTGCTTTTTACAGCGAACTTTTCTTGTCGATGTGGAAAACGAAAGATGAAAAATTCTTGATCTGTGATTCCACGATGTTTTCCAATTTGGTCTTCACCGAACTCTTGAAAAAGGAAGGTATGATGACTGACGAGGAAGTCGAACTTACTTATAAGGTCGCAGAAGCCCATATGAATCTGATTCCGGAACTTGATCTTCATATCGTTCTTGTTAGAAATGAAGACAGTTTATTCGACAATGTCAGAAAAAGATCAAGACACCTGGAAAAAGGCCAGTACGAATACCTGAAATTCCACTACAAGTTTTATTCTGAAGTTTTAGAGAAGGTTTTTGCAAGGTATAATACGCCAAAAGAAAAAATCCTATATTTAAAAGTTGATGATATGTTCAACCATCTGCACTTCAATGAGCTTGTGCTCCAGATTGAAGAAAAATATAATCAATCAAAAAATCAGCAGCAAACTTTAACTTTATAGTAAAAAGACCGCTTATCCCTTCGAGATAGGCGGTCTTTTAAATATAAGGAAAGCTTATTAAAATTTATCGCAGACGCCATTAAGTATGCGTTTGTCACAAATGCATTCCGCATCAACGCTGATCAGTTCAATATCTTGGGAAATGTACCCCGGTTGAGGTGTAGCTTGAAAACTTGGATCAGAAAGATATTTCTTAGCGTCATCGCTGAATATTGTGACGGTGTTGGCTGACTTGCCCAGTTTATTTTGGGCAATGACTGCACCGATAAAATTCGCTCCGCTTGACACGCCTACACCTAATCCCAGTTTTTTCGCCAATAGATTGGCCATGACGATGGCATCGCCGTCATCGACAACAATGACTTCATCCAATTCAGATAACTTGACTATTTCCGGCAAGAATCCATCACCGATTCCTTGGATTCGGTGTTTGCCTCCAGGGATTCCTTTCGACATAAACGGTGATTGCGCTGGTTCCAAAGGATATATCTTTACATCAGGGAATTTAAGCTTCAGTCTCTTCTTTACCCCCATTATCGTTCCGCCCGTACCGACGCCGGCAACGAAACAATGAGGTTCAATTCCCAATTTATTCAATTGTGTACAAATTTCCAGTCCGGTGGTGAGATAATGAGCTTCAACGTTGTAAGGGTTGATGAATTGCTGAGGCCTGAAGCCGTCATGAAGTTTGGCGTACTCATCCGCCAGTCTAACACATCCGGCGAAACCGCCTTCTTCCAAAGTCACTTCATGGAGAATAGCTCCGTATCCTTTTATGATTTGCTTTCTTTCGTTGGACATCCATTCCGGCATAAAAATATGAACCGGATGTCCATACATCGCCCCTAGAGCCGCAAATGCAATGCCGGTATTGCCACTGGTGGCTTCGACTATCGGCATGCCTTTTTTTAACGTACCGTCTCTATAAGATTCAATGATTATGTAATTTGCAATCCGATCCTTAATCGATCCAGTCAGATTATAATACTCTGCTTTGGCGTAGATGACTCTTTCTTCGCCTTTGTATCGGTAGTTGATGATCAATAAAGGGGTGTTGCCAATCATATTATTCATATACTTACCTCAAAAGAGTTGCTTATGGATTAATTTTATCAAAAATACTGAAGGAAAAAAGCAGTCTTTATCAATTAAGTTCAAGAAAATGAAAATATCGCTTTAACAATCTACTCCGTTAATACATCGATTAGCAGAAATTCAGGTCTTAATTGCCGTTTAATTTCTTATTCCGGTAATATAACATTAAATCCACAAAAACCATCAAGGCATTGAGAGCATACAAGAATACGACAAAATCAGGATCATTGAATATCTTGTGCAAAATGCCAAAGATATAACCGGCAATGATTACATATAAAAACAAAACGCTTTTGCCTTCTACGCTTCTGCTCTTCATGCTTTTATAGATTGATGTAGGCCAAGCAAAACCAAAACATAACAACATCATTATTTCAAATACCATCATCTTTAATCCCTCTTATCCATTACTTCTTCCATTGAGATATTTTAGCATATTTCTTATTGAGATGAACCTATTTTTTG
>JAQVFZ010000098.1 GCA_028697025.1 Candidatus Izemoplasmatales bacterium
TTATTTCAATTTTTAATTCCAGCAGTTATCTTGTTGGTAACAATAATATTGATGGTTGTTAATGTGACTGTCGCCAGGAGAAAAGTATGAATTTCACGAAATTAGTAAAACCTATTTTAGATTCACATGCCTATGATGTTTCTAAATTTGACAATGTTGAAGTTTTCTCTGAAAAGATTCAAAATGAAGTTTTTCCCGCAGGAAAACAAAAGTGTTTTGCCGGAGCTTGGTATCATAAAGTCATGTCATCGAAGGATAAATGGTTAGGTATAGAGGGTTTAATCCGTTTGGGTGAGTTTACACCGGATAAAACTCGTTTTAACCTCGATGGACATGGAAGATACATGGACAATCCTAGTGTTTACATGGGGGGTAACGCCTTAGAGGAAAGCGATGCCGGATTAGGACTGAACTTAACTTACCTTTCTAATGATTTAAGTGAAGACTTAAATCTAGGTTCTCCCAAATTAGCTTATCGACCTTTTTGGAGATACATATATAAAGAAACAATTGATTTTAACGGGAATATCGAGAGAATAAATCGTAATTCTTGGAATATTTCTGAACCTAGAAGTTTATGTTATTACTATTTTCCTGGAGATTTATTAAGAATGAAAATATATTCTCCAGTAAAGAATTACTTACAGTTAAGAATTGAAGTAATAGAACCAACTAAGATTGAAAAATATGTGAAATTGAGAGAATCATATAATTTACCTAATAACAAGCCGAAAGATTTTTATAGTCCACTGTTTATCTCTGAAGGACATGGCGATGTTATGGCGGTTTATAAAAGGGTTAATTCAATTGATCAGTTTGGAAATGAAGGCTATTATGCTAAAGATACAGAAGCTACAGTATCTGAAGCTATTTGGCATGAAACATTCTTATATCGAGAAATAGAGGGAAAAATGTATAAGGTTCCTTTTACAAAGGACAGACAAGTGATTATGACTTGTCCATCAGAAAAGGCTTTTACAATTAATTATGGAAAAGATGATTTTGAAGAAAGAATTCAAATTCATCCAGGGAAGGCAAAAGGTTCACAATATGAATAATGGATTATTTAGAAACTCATATTTTTTGAATTCTTTTTTAGAGTTTAAGGGCAAAGTAAACCTTAGTTTAGTGAATGAGACAAAGCTAGATGATGAGTTTTTTATTAAAAGAATTGATAAATTGAAATTTGATTTTAAAAGTGATTCTCAAGACTTAAAACTTAGGATTTTTATTAACGAAGAATTGAAGGAAGATGGGTATAAAATTTACATTAAAAAAGAAAACGTTGAGTTATCCTCTTCAAATGTTAGGGGATTTAATTTCGCTATTAATTACTTGAATCAATTTTGCCAAAAAACTCCTGGTGGTTATAAATTGCCGATAGTTTTTATTGAAGATGAACCTAGTTTCAAGTATCGAGGGATAATTGAAGGGTATTATGGAACACCGTGGACTTTTGAAGAAAGAAAAGATATGATTAAGTTTATGGTAAAAAATCGTTTAAACTCTTACATTTACGCTCCAAAGACTGACGAATATCATCGAGCTAAATGGTGTGATTTGTATCCTAAAGATTTTTTTAATGATTTAAAGAATTTATACCTTGAAGCTAAAGAAAATTTTATCGATTTTTATTACACGCTTTCTCCGGGATATATCAAAGAGGGTGACTACGCTTTTGATTATACCGATGAGAAAGATTTTGAAAGATTATACCGAAAAATTGATCAATTTATTGAGATTGGTGTTAACAATTTTGGTTTGTTACTTGATGATATTGATTATAAGATATCTGAAGACCAACAAGTTAGTTTTCCTAGACCTGGTTTAGCACACGCTCATATTTGTAATGCTTTAAATAAGTACTTAGCTTCAAAACTTGAAGATTTTAAGATGGTAATGTGTCCTACAGAATATCATCATATCGGAGAAAGTCAGTATCGTACAGATTTAAAGGAAAATCTTGATGAGAATATTTTTGTTTTCTTTACTGGCGATAATGTATGTGCAGAAGCTATTACTGAGTCTGATATGAAACTTACAAAAGAAGCTTATAAAAAGGATTTGTTTATTTGGGATAATTTTCCTGTAAGTGATTTCACCTATGGAGTAAGAGAGTTTATTGCACCTTTAACTAATCGTTATACGAAAATGAGTGATTACGCACCTGGTTTCTTTATAAACCCTAGTATCCATTATCATATTTCAAAAATTGGTATGCAAACAATGGCTGAATATGCTTGGAATAGCGAAGGTTATAATGAAGGTATGGCTTTTGAAAGAGCATTGAAAGCCAATGGGGAAGAGTTTTTCTCCGTCTGCCAAAAATTCGTGGAGTTCAACTATCCAAGTGTGTTAAATTATGGATTACTACATGAGTATAATTACGCAGTTGATGTTAAAGATTATGATTTACTTAGAGAAGTTTACAAAGGTGCGGTAAAAAGCGCAAAAGAGTTGTTAAAACTTGATTTAGAGATTATTGAAGAATTAAAACCTTGGTTATTAAGACTTATAAAACAAGCAGAAGTATTTATTAAGATAATTGAGGGTAATTATATCAAAGAGGACATCTTAAAATTTTTAGAAGACAAACATTTTTTAGGAATGGAAATAATTGATCGTTTAATTAAACAATCCGATATATTAAGTCTAGAAGAATACGAAGAATTAATTACTAATAGGAGAGGAAGACCTTGGTATAGGGTATTTGAGGAAAAAAGATGGAAAAAATAGTATATGTTGCTTTAGATGAAAGACCTTGTAATTATAAATTTACTGAAGAAATTTTTAAAAGTGAGGAGTACAAAATAGTAGCTCCAAATAGGAATATTATGCCATATAAGCGCAATCCAGGTGATTTTGAAAAATTAAAGACATTTTTGTTGGAAGAAACTAAAGATGCTTATGGATTGGTTATATCGATGGATACATTACTTTATGGCGGTTTGGTTCCGTCAAGAATTCATCAACTTGATGAAGAAAAAATTTTTGATAGGATGCAAGTAATCAATGAAATCAAACGCAATAATCCTAATATTATAATCTATGCTTTCCAGATTATTATGAGATGTCCTAGTGGCAATGGCGCTGATGAAGAGCCTTTGTATTATAAGACTGAGGGTGAAAAAATCCATTTGAATGGTCTTTATCGTCATAAAGAAAAATTAGGAATAATTACTCCTCAAGAAAAAGAATATTGGTCTTCTTTAGAGATTACTCCTGAATATTTAAATGATTTTGAAAATAGAAGAAGAATAAATTTGAAACTTGATTTACATACTATTGATTACGCAAAAGAAGATGTAATTGATTTTCTGATTCTCTGTCAAGATGATGCTGGAGAGTTTGGATATCCAGCGATGGATCAAGAAGTTGTGACTCAAAAGATAAAATCTAAGAATTTACGAATGAAAATTTACGCATATTCTGGCGCGGATGAATTGGGTGTAATCATGGTAGCCAGAATGGTGAATAGTCTTTTAAAACAAAAACCAAAGTTTTATATTAAGTATCCTTCATTAACTTCAGGTACAGTAATTCCGGTGTTGGAAGATCGATATCTTGATAATACAATCAAGTATCAAATTATTTCAGCTGGAGGAATTGTTGTGTCTTCAGTTGATGAGGCTGATATTATTTTAGTTGCTTTGATGGGTGCTACTAGAATGTTTCCAACGGTTTATCACAATCAAAGAGATATTGATGTGATGACAAACTTGATTGAAACTTTTGAGTTTATTAATTGGGCGATTGATAAGAAACCAATAATCATCGCTGATTTATTTTATCTAAACGCTGGTTCTTTAGAAGTGTTAGACTTGATAAAAGAGAACAAGTTATTGACTTCTTTAGCTGCTTACGCTGGATGGAACACTTCAAGTAATACTTTAGGAACATGTATCGCTCAGGGGATAAGATATTTACAAAAAGGCTTTGATAAAGAACATTTAGCTTTTTTAATCAAGCGTTATGTTGAAGATATAGGTTATTGCAATTTGGTTAGAACTAGTGTTACAAAAAAACTAGGCGCTTGGGGAATGAACTATTTTGATGTTCATGAACAAAAAGGTAAAGCCGCTAAATTAGTAGAAAAAGAACTTCAAGATTTTATTGACGAACATTTAGAAGAATTAAAGGCACAATTTGATATGGTAAATGTTAATATGCCGTGGAAAAGAATGTTTGAAGTAGATTTTGATATTAAAATTAAGTAAGCAACCGGTAATAATGTCAAGAGACAAATAAATAAAAAGGGTGATTTATAGTGAAGAAATTACTGCTGATTATTGTTTTATTAATAACGGGAACTGTTCCTTTAATAAGTGTTAAAGGGGCTTCCTTAAGTTTCACCAAAGGAACGGTTAATGAGTCGGGAACGCTGCTTGATGGTGTGACTTATGAAAGTTTCTCAGCGGAAACAACAACTGATTTTGGTACTTTAGGTAAGCAAAATATCTCTTATGTTAAAGCTTTATCAGGATCTAATACAAAAATTGTTACTTGGGCTATGACAAATACCAATAAAATCAATGGAGGCAACTTG
>JAQVFZ010000099.1 GCA_028697025.1 Candidatus Izemoplasmatales bacterium
GTTTTGGTCTCGGTTTTTAGAGCACCTAAAACCTTTACCGCGGAAGATGTAGTGGAAATCACTTGCCATGGCGGTAATTTTATCGCTAACGAGATTGTCAAGCAACTTATAGCTCATGGAGCTCGTTTGGCTGAAAACGGCGAATTTACAAAAAGAGCTTACCTGAATGGCAGATTGGATCTTACTGGGGCTGAAAGCATTATGGATTTAGTCAATGCCAAAACCAGTAATCAGTTGAAAATAGCCAACTCCCAATTGAATGGAGACGTTTTGAAGTTGGTGGATAGTTTACAGAATGACGTTTTGGATATTGTGGCGAATATTGAAGTCAATATTGATTATCCGGAATATGACGATGTCATCGAAATGACAAACGATATTATCATTCCCAATATAAAAATATTAATTGCAAAAATTGAAAAGATTCTTGAAGAAGCAAATACCGGTCAAGTAATAAGAGAAGGTATAAAGACAGTCATTGTCGGTAAACCCAATGTGGGAAAATCCAGTTTACTCAATACTTTATTAAAAGAAGATAAAGCAATTGTCACTGAAATCTCAGGAACTACTAGAGATTTGATTGAAGCTGAATTAAATCTTGATGGTGTGTTGTTAAAACTTATTGACACAGCTGGTATAAGAATGACTGAAGATTTGGTAGAAAAAATCGGTATCGATAAAACTAAAAAAGCAATAGCCGGAGCTGATTTGATTTTGCTTGTGCTTGATCAATCAAGCAATTTGACCGAAACGGATTTGGAACTTTTGACACTGACTAAAGATAAACCGAGAATAATTATTGGTAATAAAATTGATTTAGGTTCGAAAATCAGTTTAGGCGAAGAACATATCGTTAACATCTCGGCCAAAAATAACATCGGTATCGATGCCTTAGCCAACGAAGTGAAAAAATTATTTATTGACGACAAGTTATTAAGTGAAGATTACACTATTATTTCCAATACCAGACATATAGGAAAGCTTGAAGAAACCAAGCTTGCATTAACCCAAGCCTTGGAATCCGCCATTAATCAAGTTCCTATCGACATGGTTGAGATCGACTTAAGGAAAGCTTGGAGTAACTTAGGCGAAATTACCGGTGAAAATTCCAGTGACGATTTAATATCCACCTTGTTCTCTAAATTTTGTTTGGGAAAATAATGTTTCATGTGAAACCTTATAATGAAGAGCGACGCAAAATGTGCGTCGCTCTTATTAATATTCGTTCAAGAAACTAGTTCTTTCCTTATCGTCTTCATAATATCCCAAGATGCTAGATAAGTTGACATTCTCTGCAGAACGGAAAATATTGATATCGATATTCTTGTAGATCTTTCTTAAATCGGCAATTAATTTTTTCATTTCTTTTCTTTTTGAGTCAACATTTCTTTCTTGAAACAAACACCCTCTTGGATTGATGGTAAACTGGTGATATTTGATAAACCTTTCTACGTCATTTTCCTTGATCAGATACATCGGCCTGATTAACTCCAATCCTTCGTAGTTTTGGGATTTAGCTTTTGGTAACATCGTTTTAAACGTTCCGGTATAGAAAATATTCATTAAGGTCGTTTCGATGACGTCGTCAAAATGATGTCCCAATGCCAATTTATTGCAGCCAAGATCCTTTGCTGTTTGATAGAGGAAACCTCTTCTCATTCTTGCGCACAAGAAACATGGAGCTTCCGGACTCATTTCATTGGCTATTTCATAAACTCTGGAGTCCTTAGTGATTTGTTCTATACCCAATTTTTTGATATTTAATAAATGATCTTCGAGAAATTTTTCAGTAAATCCCGAGTTCATCATCAGATATTTTACTTCTATTTTATTGTTATAATGAAGTTTGTATTCTTCAAATAAAGCAGCCAACAACAAAGAATCTTTTCCACCGCTCAAGGCTACGCAAATTTTATCGTCTTCCTCAATAAGTTTATAGTCGTCGATTGCCCTTAAAAATCTGCCAAACAAGACCGATTTGAAGGTTTTGTTCAGAGATTTGGATATATACTTTGAATACTTGTTTTCTTCCATGATTATCACCGTATTTATAATATATGAAATAATTGTCAAGTTCAAATCGATTGTAAATAATTAAAAATAATTAAATATAATTTGCGGTAATTGTTGATAATTAGAAAAATATCTGATATAATTATTAATAGGAAGATTATGTAATATAATGGAGGTTGTAATATGAGTAAATTTGAATGGGTATCAAAAAAGCCTTTGGATGATCTGGCTACGCTTTATGAATCGAATATTACTTTAAATAAGTCAGCTACTACTTACTTTGAATCGGCATATGTCGTTTTATTGGGGCTTGATAAAAGTAATAAATTGATTGCGGTTAAGCCAGTGACAAAGGAGCAGGCAAGTTTGAACTACATCCCCGATGAGCAAAGACATAACATCACGATCAAATCAAGCTATTCTCGTGTATGCAATAAACTTTTCTTGTCTGAGGTGGCCGAACTGCTGAAGTTGGATTTCACCAAAAAGAATTCTTACAAATATAAAGCTCACTGGAATAAAAACGAAGGAGCTTTAATTATCGACTTGAACAAGGAAGAGGTGTAGTGATATGTTTTTAGCTATTGATCCTGCAAATACGATGATTTTCATTTGGTTTGCAATAATAATCTTTGCCGGAGTTACCGAAGCGTTGACCATGGATCTTTCCAGCATATGGTTCGCTGTAGGTGGGTTTTTCGCCTTGATGATTGCTATTTTCTGGCCGGAGATGATTTGGCTTCAAGCTCTTGTTTTCATCTTGTTCTCAACCGCTTTGTTATTGGTTCTAAGACCTATCTTCAAAAGATATGTCAAAAAGAACGAAATCAAGACTAATGCCGATTCCTTGATTGGCAAAACCGCTATTTGCGTTAAACCAATCGTCGATGGTGAACGTGGTGAGGTCAAGATTGAGGGTAAAATTTGGACAGCTATCGCCAATGAAGATATCCAGGAACACGAAAAAGTTGTAATCTTGGCAATCAAGGGCGTGAAATTGGTGGTTAGAAAAGAATAATGAGAGCTGGTTTTTTTCGAAGACTTTTATCTTCTTTAATCGACATGACTTTGATTTTTACAATTATATATTTAAGTTTCATTGCGTTTGGCAGAACTGTTTTGCAAGGGAAAATAGAAAATTACGATGAAATAAACTCTGCTTATCAAGAAATAATGGCCGTCTATAACGCCAATATGGATGATATTCAGAAGGATTATGACGTTGCCAAGGCTTTAGCCGGTGAAGATGAAGCGTTAAAAACAGCTGCTTTGGATAATTATTTGGAGCAATCCAACATACTCAATGAGCAGAATATCATCGACACCGCTCCTTATATGGAACCTTTAGGTTTGTACTTTACCAATGTCGTATATTATTATTTATTTATCTTTTTAATAATAGCAACCCTTTATAGCGTGTTTTTAAAAGGCTTGACTTTGGGTAGAAGGGTTATGAAGTTGAAATTGACTGGACCAGTCAATTTCATGACAGTCTTTTTACATGATATCGCCTTTAAATATTTGCTTGTAGTGGTTTTGGTACCAATAAATGTGCTTTTTGCTTTAATGTTGATTATGTTTATGGGTTTGATTGACACCGCTTTGATTGGTGCGACTAGAAACAAGTTGACAGTTAGAGATATGATTTCGAAAATAACCGTTGAGAGAACGGAATATAAATATTAATTAGGAGGTTTTTATTATGTTAATGCCAATGTTTTTAATTTCTACAGTCGGTATCGTTGTTTTGGTGGCTTTGGTCGTAATTATTCTGATTTATTTGGGAACTAGAATCAAAATCGTTCCTCAAGCAACAGAGTATGTTATTGAACGCTGGGGTAATTATTATACAACTTGGACAGCTGGTTTGCATTTCCAAGTACCATTTATCGATCGTATCAGAAGAACTTATGATACAAGAGGTATGGTAAGCGATGTAATCAACTTGAAAGAACAGGTTTTAGACTTCCCGCCTCAAGCCGTTATCACCAAAGATAACGTAACTATGCAAATAGATACTGTTGTTTTCTTGCAAATTACCGATTCCAAACAATTCGTTTATGGCGCGGAAAATCCTGGGTTGTTGATCGAACAATTGACAGCTACTACTCTTCGTAACATCATCGGTGAATTGGAGTTGGACCAAACCCTTACTTCGAGAGATTTGATCAACGAAAGAATGCGCGTTATTCTTGATGACGCAACTGACCCTTGGGGTATCAAGATCAATCGCGTTGAAGTCAAGAACATCATTCCGCCGAAGGAAATTCGCGAAGCGATGGAAAAACAAATGCGTGCTGAACGTGAACGCCGTGAATCAATCTTGATTGCCGAAGGTAAGAAACAAGCTGCGATTTTGACCGCTGAAGGTGAAAAAGCCGCTAAAATCTTGGACGCTGAAGGTAAAAAAGAAGCTGCTATCCGTGAAGCTGAAGGCCGTGCCGAAGCGATTCTTAAGGTCCAACAAGCTACTGCAGAAGGCTTGAGATTGATCAAGGAAGTTGGAGCTGAT
>JAQVFZ010000100.1 GCA_028697025.1 Candidatus Izemoplasmatales bacterium
CTTCATTAATGATAGGAGTAACGATTTTCGGAATTATCGCTTCCTTCAACAAGAAAGTCAGGGAAGTAAAGGGGACCAACATTCTTGGCCATTACCTGATCTTAGTTTTTTCTTTTGCATTAGCTTCCTCGGTTAATTTCCTACTTATCACTGGTGATTTTTCCAAAATAATCATTCTTTATGGAATAATAACTTTAGGCTCATTCTTTCTGGCAATGTTTATCTCGATCTTCTTTAAGATTGACTCTGATTGCATGATTGTCTGTGCAACCGCAGGGATTTATGGACCGGCTTTCATACCGGCTATTACCAAACAATTGAAAAATGACAATTTGACAGCTCCGGGACTTATCGTCGGTTCAATCGGTTATGCGATAGGTACTTTCTTGGGACTGCTTTTTGGTCTTTTGTTCATGATATAAATATAGGAGGATTAGTAAATGCCTTATCAAAACAAGTATTTGGAGTTGCTCAGTCAGGAATATCCTACAATTCAAACTGTGGCATCGGAGTTGATTAATCTCAGTGCGATTTTGAATTTGCCGAAAGGCACGGAAATCTTCATCACCGATATCCACGGTGAATACGATGCATTCAATCATTATCTGAAGAACGCATCCGGAATCATCAAGGAAAAGATTGACTTGATTTTTCCTAATCTCAGTGAAGTGGAAAAGAATCGTTTGGCTTTTTTCATCTATTACCCAACAGACATGCTCAACAAATATAAAGAAATGCTTAAGGGTGAAAACTTCCAGAAACTGATCAATCAACAACTGAGCTACATGATTTTATTAGCCAAAGAGATTGTGACCAAATATACCAAAAGCAAGGTCAGAAAGTCTCTGCCGGATGAATTCAGCTATATCATTCAAGAACTGATTTATGAATCAAGTTCACATGAGGATAAGGAAAGATATTATCAAGCTATTATCGAAGCGATTTTCTTGACAAAAAGAGAAAGCAAATTCATTCTGCAATTATCAAGATTCATCAGAAAACTGGCTATTGACAGACTCCATATCGTCGGTGATATTTTCGACAGAGGACCTTTACCACACTTGATAATGGAGAAGTTGTCTTCGATGAATAATGTCGATATTCAATGGGGCAATCATGACATCTCTTTTTTAGGAGCTGCGAGCGGGTCAAAAGTCATGGTTGCAAACGTCATCAGAATCGCAGCCAGATATAACAATCTGGATTGTTTTGAAGACGGATATGGGATCAATCTTATTCCCTTGGCACGATTGGCTGAAAAATATTATAAGAAAGACGAATGTAGTTTATTCATACCTAAAGGTTTGAACGTCAATTACAATAAAACTGAGGATTTATCATTTATAGGCAGAATCCACAAAGCCATTACCATTATCCAGTTCAAGTTGGAACACAATTTGATTACACGAAAACCTGGATTCATGTTGGAAGATAGACTCCTATTGGATAAAATCGATTTTAACGATAACACTGTTTTGATCAACGGCGTTAAATATCCGCTTCTGGACAATAATTTTCCAACCATAAATCCGAAAAAACCTTATGCGTTGAACAAAGATGAAGAAGAGGTGATTAACCATCTTACCCAACTTTTCCTTCATAACGAAATGTTGCAGAAACATGCGCGTTATTTGATGCAAAACGGCTCAATGTATTTAAAATACAACAACAACCTGCTATTTCACGCAGCTGTTCCGCTGACTGAAGACAGGCAGTTTCTAAAACAGACAATCAATGGCAAGGAATATTATGGCCGAGGCCTTTTCGATGAGTTTGACCGCCTGGTCCGAAGCGCTTTCCTCAATCGCTATGAAAAAGACAATTTTGATAAGGATTATTTTTACATCCTTTGGCAAAGCGGGGCGTCTCCTCTTTTTGGAAAACACTCGATGAAAACATTTGAAAGATATTTCATAGCCGACAAGAAGACTCATAAGGAGATTACCAATCCATATTACAAATATCGTTTGGAAGAAGATGTCCTAAGGATGATTTATGATGAATTTGAACTTGATTTCAACAAATCAAAAATTGTAAACGGTCATGTACCGCTTGATATCACCAAAGGCGACCAAGTCGTATTGGCAAACAAAAGAATTTATTCCATCGACGGCGGCATGAGCAAGGAATATGCCGATAGAACCAATATCGGCGGCTATTCGTTGATTTCCGACTCCCACGCCTATTTTCTGGTTTCGCACGAAAGATTTGAAAATTATCAAACCTTGATCAATCAAGAAAAGGATATTGTGTCAATCACGCGTTCTGAAGAATTGAATACCAGAAGAACATATATCTATGACACCAATAAAGGCAAGGAATTAAAAGAGAAAATCAACGATTTGTTGCAATTGCTTGAAGCTTACCGAAATGGTACGATAACCGAAAAGAAATAAAAAAAAGTCTCAATCCGAATTTTTCAGGGTTGAGACTTTTTTATGTTATACAAGTTTTTTTCTGATGCGGCTGGACAAGATGTCGATAATGGTTACGGTAACAACCAAAACAATTATTATGATTCCTACTCTTTCCCAGAAACGACCTCTGATTGCAAAAATCAAGGAAGCGCCGATACCACCAGCTCCAACCAAACCTAAGGTTGTTGCGGCACGCATATTGATTTCGAAACGGAAAAGCGTATAACTTAAGAATTCAGGCGCAACTTGTGGAATTACGGCTCTAAAAAGAACTTCCATATTGTTTCCGCCACATGACAACAAGGCTTCTTTAACGCCGATATCCATACTTTCGATTGATTCGGAATATAGTTTTCCGAGCATGCCTATCGAGTGGACGCCTAAGGCCAGGATACCCGCAGGAGCACCGGGTCCGACAATGCCGATGAATATCAAGGCTAAGATTAATTCCGGGAAGGTTCTGATCATGGTAATGATGAATTTACCAATCTTGGAAACTCTTTTTCCAACAATATTTTGTGAAGCCAATAACGCAAAAGGAATAGCTAAAATACCGGATACGAAGGTCCCGCTAATTGCGATTGCAATCGTTTCAAGCACTGCATATGGTAAGCCATCTACAGTTAAATTGAGGAGATAAGCCGTATCGGGATTAATGATACCTTTCCACATACCGTTTAATGTCCCTTGGGCAGATGGCATTATACCATTGAAATTGAGCCCTTCCAAGCCCCAACTTATCAAGGCAACGACAACTATAAAAACAATCGTTTTACGGATGGTTCCAGCAGCCGGTTTTTTCGGGATTGGTTTAGAATAAGTTGTCATCATACCAACCTCCTTCTAATACTGCTGGAAACGAAGTCGATAATCAAGACAGCAAGGAAAGAAATCAAAACGATAATGCCGACGAAATCAAAACGACGCATGTTCAGGAATATTTCATAATATTGTCCGATGCCACCGGCTCCGACATAACCTAGTACTGCAGCAGCTCTGACATTGACTTCAAAAGCGTACAGCGTATAAGAAATGTATTGTGGCAATACTTGAGGCAAGATTGCATAACGGAAGACGTTTAACCGATTTCCTCCCAAGGAAATTACTGCCTCGACTTGGCCATAGTCAATCGCTTCAATTGATTCATAGGTCATCTTGGATATCAAGCCAAAGGAGAAGATGGTTAAGGCAACGATACCGGAAAAACTACCTAAACCAAAAACTGCGACAAACAAGGCAGCCAGAACTAATGCCGGAATTGTTCTGAAGAAATTCAACATAATTCTGGTAACGTTGTTGACCCATTTAATCTTGATGAAATTGCTGGCGGCCAATAAAGCGGCAGGAAAGGCTAGAATTGCTCCAAAGAAAGATCCTAAAATAGCCATTTGAACTGTTTCCAATAGAGGTTTGATTACATTATCAGCATAATCCCAGCGAGGTGGAAAAAACATTGAATCAATCAAACGAAAAGCATATTTTAGATTTCTTATAATATCCATGATACTGAAGCCGGAGAAGAGGGCGCTGCTTAAGATTATGCCAAAAACCAAGATTATTGTTAAATAGAATTTAATCTTGCTGGGTTTTGGTGGAATTCTTGTTAATAATTCTTGTTCCATCATTCTTCTCCAACGAAGTCATCATGGGAAATTGGTCTTCCGTAAACAATTTCCAGATCTTTAATGATTTGCGTTTGAGGTTTATCTTTGACTTGTATATCGTATACGATTTTGCCTTCTCTGACACCGACAATTCTTGTTGCATATTCTAAAGCCAAGTCAACATGATGAAGATTGGCAATCATGGTTATGCCATCTTCATTACAGATTTTCTTGAGAAAACGCATGACCTCAAAGGTTGTAATGGGGTCAAGTGAAGCTACCGGTTCATCAGCTAGTAGGATTCTAGCATTTTGTGCCAAAGATCTAGCGATAGCGACTCTTTGCATCTGTCCTCCAGAGAGATCCGAGGAGCGATGATAGGTTTTTTCCAGAATATCTACTCGATCCAAAGCTTGTAGAGCTATCTCTTTATCTTTTTTAGGGAATAG
Source organism: Candidatus Izemoplasmatales bacterium (assembly GCA_028697025.1). Lineage (GTDB taxonomy): Bacteria > Bacillota_I > Bacilli_A > Izemoplasmatales > Hujiaoplasmataceae > UBA2289. The sequence goes on from JAQVFZ010000100.1 coordinate 4,471, forward strand.
ACCCAGGACAGTACGCCAAGTTGGATTATAGGAAATTCTGCCAGACAA
>JAQVFZ010000101.1 GCA_028697025.1 Candidatus Izemoplasmatales bacterium
AGGGGTTCAGTGTGGGTGAAATATTCAGAATTGAAAACAATTGAAACGGACAGATTGATTTTAAGAAAATTCGTCAATGGCGATTTGGCAGATTTATATGCTTATGGAAAACTGGATACGGTTGGTCCCAAAGCGGGGTGGATGCCACACCCAAGTCTTGAACATTCGCAAAAAATACTAAACCATTTTATTGCCGGCAACGATGTTTATGCACTTTACTTGAAAAGTGAAAATAAAGTAATCGGTTCCGTCGGATTACATCAAACTAAATTGGGCGAATATGGTGAAGTGTACGAGCTGGGCTATGTGCTTTCGACTTTTTATGAAGGCAAAGGTTATATGTTTGAAGCGGTAAAAGCGGTTCTCGATTATGCTTTCAAGGAATTGAACCTCGATAGAATATATGTTGGTCATTTCCTGGAAAACGATCGATCAAAAAATTTGATAAACAAGTTCAACTTTCAGTACCTAAATGACTATGATTATGAAAGCAGAGACTATGGCATAAAAAGAAGTAAAATTTATTGCATGACAAAAGAAGATTACAATAAATCGGGAGGATTGAAATGAAAAAGTGGAGTTTAGACAAATTGTATTTGGGTTTTGACGACCCAAAATACCAAGAGGATTTAACAAAAGTTGATCAAATGATTAAAGATATCAACGGTCAAATCGAAGCGTTGACGAATTATGATGATAAACTTAACAAATTAATTAGATTCATGAATAATGAAATTGAGTTTGACCATTTGATCGGTAGAGTCTATAGCTTTGCAGGGCTTACCGAATCAGTGGAAAGCACAAATCCACAGGCTGTCAAAATGACCAGCGTTTTAAGAAGAAAGATGACGGAATTGACCAAAGTAAACACCCTTTTCAATAAGTGGCTGGCTAATTATCCTTCTTTAGAAAATGACATTGAAAACAATGCATTCTTGAAAGAACATGCCTTTTATCTGCAAGAAATCAAAGCCAAGGCATCGCATATGTTAAGCGACGATTTGGAAATGATGGTCGCCAAATTAAGACAGACCGGATCGAGTGCTTGGGGGACTTTGCAGTCGCTTTTAACCTCAACGCTTGAAGTTGAATATGATTCGAAAATCATCACGCTTTCCGAGGTGAGAAACTTGGCTGACGACGCTTCACCGTCGGTGAGAAAAAGCGCTTATGAAGCTGAGATGAAAGCCTATAAGAAAATAGACAAAGCGGTAGCCGCTGCTTTGAATTCGATCAAAGGCGAAGTCAATACCCTGTCTTCAGCTAGAGGTTTCAAAAGTCCTTTGGATCAGGCTTTATTCAATAGTCGCATGTCAGAAGAGACATTGAACGCGATGCAAGAAGCAGTCAAAGATTATTATGGAATCTTCAGAAGTTATTTGAAACGCAAAGCAGAACTTCTAGGACATATGAATGGATTGCCGTTTTATGATCTGTTTGCACCGATGGGTTCAGTCAATAAAAGATTTACGATTGCTGAAGCAAATGAATATATTTTAAAGAATTTCAGGACTTTTTCCGAACCCTTATATTTGATGGCTAAAAAAGCTTTTGAGGAAAACTGGATTGATTACACTCCTAGACCTGGCAAAAGAGGCGGAGCTTTTTGTTCCAATATCGATTCCATTAAAGAATCGAGAATCATGACAAACTTTACCGGTGCTTTTGGAGACATGATTACTTTAGCGCATGAACTTGGCCATGCATACCATGGCGAAGTCATCTTCAAGGAAAGCCCGTTAAATGGCTCTTACACCATGCCTGTCGCCGAAACGGCTTCTACCTTCTGCGAAACTATCGTCAATAAAGCAGCTCTAAAAGACGCGACTGATAAGAATGAAAAAATCTTCCTATTGGAATCGGCAATTCAAAGTTATACGCAAGTTGTAATCGATATCATGTCTCGTTTTATCTTTGAAAGAGCGGTGTTTGAAGGAAGGGAAAAAACCGTCTTTGATGCAGATGAATTGAGTGAATTGATGCTTTCTGCCCAGAAAGCCACTTATGGTGAAGGTTTGGATCCTAATTATCTTCATCCGTACATGTGGGTCTGTAAACCGCATTATTACTCCGGAGGCTTAAGTTATTACAACTATCCTTATACTTTCGGACTGTTGTTCGCCAAGGGATTATATTCCAAATATTTGGAAAACAAGGAATCGTTTGTGGCCAACTATGATAATCTTCTTAGAGCCACTGGCAAGAGTACAGTTGAAGATACTGCAAAACTGATGAATATAGATGTTACGAAAAAAGAGTTTTGGTCGAGTTCTTTGGAGCTTTTAAAAGAAGACATCGAAGAATTTTTGCGATTGACCAAATAATTTCCAAGAAAACACTCTGCTTATTTGTTTATTTAAATGAAAGAAGGGGAGGATTAATAATGAAAAGATTTGTGATGACATTCGTCTTGGTTTTTCTAGCTATAGTTTTTGTTTCCTGTCAAGCAACTCCATCAACAACTACCGCAACTCCTACCGGTGACAATGTTGGTGCTTTTGCTTCATATTCACAATTAGAAAGTTATTTAAAATCGTTTTACAAGCAAAAAAGCGGTGAAAGATGGTATTTGTTCTCCAGCACAGCCGTAGCGGGTGCTCCAGAAATGGACTCGGCTGAAGGGTCAGTCAATTTCACTGATGGAGAAAGAGACTATTCTAAGACCAACAATCAAGTGGAAGGGGTCGAAGAAGCCGATACAATTCTTACTGACGGTTATTATATCTACATTACTTCCGGCGATAAGTTCTTTATCGTTGATGCCGAAACCTTAGAAATTAAATTTACTTACACAGATGAAGCCAATTATTGGTCAGGATTATATCTTTATAATGATAAGGTAGTTTTGATAGGCAGTTACTATCGCTATTTCTTGATTGATGATCCTGAAGACACAACCACCGAAACAGTACCTTCAGAAGATGGTGACGAAGTAAAAGAACCTTATTACTATCCTTACTACTATTACACTTATGAATACGGCACAAAAGTAGTGGTTTTTGATAAGAGCGACATTGATAATGTTGAAATTGCTCGCGAACTAGATTTTGATTCTTCATATATCACCAGTTCAAGAATGATTGACGGTACTCTATATTTAATCATGAACAACTATGCAATTAGATATTATTACAAAGAAGATAATTTCATTCCAAAATATCTTGACTCGGTAAGAAGCGATGAAATGGAATTATTGCCGGCAAATCGCATTTATTTCATGCCAAATGACAGCAATGACTTTTCCTATTTGTTATTGGCCTCAATTGCCGTCGACACTGAAGAAGAAGCCAATGTCAAAGCTTATTTGGGCAGCATTTATCAAGTATACATGAGCACAAACAATCTTTATGCGACAGTCTATCGTTTCAATTACGATTATGAAACTCAAACTTACGATGACAAGACATTCATTCTCAGATTTGCCATCGAAGACAATGAATTGGTTTATAAAGCTTTCGCAGAGATCGAAGGTAATCCGCTTAATCAATTCTCTATGGATGAACATGAAGGAAACTTCAGAATTGCCGTTACCGATTATGATTACACCAATGAAGGCATGGCATTTGCTAATAATCTAATAATTCTCGACGCAACAAGTGATGATGAAATGACCTTCGTTTCTTCACTTACCGGTCTGGGAAAACCGGGAGAAAGAATTTACTCAGTTAGATTCTCTGGTGACATCGCATATGTTGTTACCTTCGTCAATACCGATCCACTTTACAAATTGGATCTTTCCAATCCGGAAGAACCAAAGATATTGGGTGAACATTATTAAGAAGGCGTAAGCGACTATCTTCATGAAATTACCGATAATCTGATGGTTGGCGTAGGTAGACAAGCCGAAACCAATGAGTATAATCAAACCTTCTTTACGGGAGTCAAGGTAGCGCTTTATGATACCAGCGGCGACTTGCCGGTAAATCTTGAAACTTATCTGGTTGAAGGTGAATATTCTTATACAGCTGTTACTTACAATCATAAATATTTCATGTCCTTTACACCTGAAGACGCAGACTTTACTTATGTTGCAATCCCGGTATCGGTCTATTTTAACAATTATTATCGTTATTCACAATCGATGTTTGTCTTCAAAGTCTATCACTCTGGCGATCTGGAAATGGTAGCGCAGTTGGAACATGAAACCGATAATTATTTTGATTCTATCGAAAAAGCGGTTATGATTGACAATTATATTTACACATTATCTTATTCACAAATTCAAGTATTCAATATGAATGACGGATTTAGTTTCGTCGATAAAGTCGTATTGAACGAAACTTATTACCAAGATTATTACTACACAGAAGAACCTGTTGCTTCAGGCGCTT
>JAQVFZ010000102.1 GCA_028697025.1 Candidatus Izemoplasmatales bacterium
CCAGCCTTAATCGCTTTGTTCGGTTCACCCACCGCAATCGCTAGTGCCGTTTTAGCAAAAGAACTCCATAGCGATGAAGATTTGGCAGTACAACTGGTAGTTTGGACTACCATCGCATCCATCATCACTATTTTTGGATTAATTTTAATTTTTAGAACTTACGGCTTACTATAAAAAGAAAAAGTCTTATCGGAGTGAAGCCCATTTAGTATCAACTATATGGGGTCCACTTGCAAACGATAAGACTTTTATATTTTAAGACAGATGGTTGTGTTATCAATATCTTTGATATAGACGCCATCATTGGTTTCTTGATAACTGATGTTGGCTTTCTTCAGGTTTTCGATGGTGTTGAGGTATTTTTCGCAATTTGGATAATTAATGGTAAATGACCGCATTTTAGGGAATTCATCATATCTGTCTTTTTTGCGATACCAGGTATTTATCGCCAAGTGATGATGGTAATTTTTATCTGACATAAATATAGCATTGCTGATTTCGTCGTTGGTTACGCGAAAACCAATGATTTCCTGATAAAATTCCTTTGCTTTATTCAAATCGCTGACTTGTAGATGCAAATGTCCGATAACCGTATCCTCAGGCAGATTGCTGAAAGGAACATGGTTTTCTGTTTCGTAGTACACGCCCTTATAATCAAATGGCATTGAATCCATGATGATTTTTTCAGCCTTGATTTGCCAATCTTGATCATCCCTATCACAGGTGATTTCGATTCCTATGCCATCAGGATCTCTTAAATATATCGCTTCACTAACCAAATGATCGGCTGCACCATCAATAGGTATTTGCTTGATTATCAAGTGATGTAAAAATCTGCTCAAGTCTTTCCTTGTTGGCAAAAGCAAGGCGAAGTGGTAGATGTTCATTTTATTTGATTTTGATTGTTCGTGATTTTCATATAAACGGATTAGTTCGTTTTTATGATTTGCGGTTAAAGATGTATATTCTTCGTTTTGATCAAGGATGGAAAAACCCAGTGAATTTTGGTAAAAATCAAGACTTTTATCGAGGTTTTTTACATAGAGATCAACGCGTGAAACATGAATTGCATCTTGATGGTAGTAATAATTCATCTCATTCACTCCTTCTACAAGTTATTATACCTAAAATGTTGGAAAAGCAGGTTGAATATGCTTGTTTAATTAAAATAAGAAAATAAAAAAATAAAGTAAAAAAAAGTTGCTTTTTACTTCAATCTTTGATAATATATATATCGGCCTTTAATTTAGGATATGTGATTAACCCTTTTTATCTGCGAAATGCATAATCCATTCAATTCATGGCACTTATGCGCTCATAGCTCAATTGGATAGAGCGTTTGACTACGGATCAAAAGGTTTCGGGTTCGACTCCTGATGAGCGCGCCATTTTATACGGGAAGTAGCTTAGCTTGGTAGAGCGCCTGGTTTGGGACCAGGAGGTCGCAGGTTCGAATCCTGTCTTCCCGACCACTTGTTAAATCAAAGACTAAGGCAACTTAGTCTTTATTTATTAAACGGACCCTTAGCCAAGCGGTAAGGCACGGGACTGCAACTCCCCCACCGCCGGTTCAAATCCGGCAGGGTCCTCCATGTTTTCAATACGGAGTTTATTTGTTAAATTGCCAAAATCATGGCTGAATCAGGGGATTTAACACGATAAACACCTTAACCGATATTTAAGAAAGATGAAAAGACAATGTGAAGTCCTAAAGAATGCATTTTTAGGGATGAAACGAATGTCTTTTTTTCTTTTTGCTTCTTTGCTATGACAAGGGGGATTTGAACTTAAAGCACTAATAGAATGACTATTCAATAAAAAAACACTTTCAAGGAGTGCTATATAAGGCGATTTAATACGTGGGGGTTGAAATACGTCATGGCGGAAATTGGCGGATTAAACTTCTTTTACGCATTAAAAGAATAGAATACCATGTGTAGATTGAAACACTGTCTTTCTAATGTTGTAGGAAACGACACCGGGTAAGTAAAGACTACCTGGGATTTTTATGTTTTCGTAATCGTTCCTCATACCTACAACAAAGATGATTAGTTCAGAGATTTAGCATATCATAAGAAAAAAGGCAGGAATCACAAGTCGATTTCTTCCTTTTTTCTTATGAAATATTCTACTAAAACATCAAATGGATTTTTATTAAATTCATTTACGAGTTGAGCGAAGAGCTTTGTAGTTGCTTCGATGGATTCAGTTGATATTGAATTTGATATGGCCTTTGCGATGAACTCTTCAGTCTCTGAGAACCTTTCTAGTTTATATAATGCTAAAGCCCTTGTCTGATATAATTTCGTTAGTGATCTAGAGAAAGAGTTTTTAATACAATAATCAATACCTAGAGAGTTTATTCTAAGTAGTTCATCTAGTCTATTAAGTCTTCCAAGCAAAATTGAAACATTTGAATAGATAGGTGCTATCAAGTCTCTCTTTTCAGGACTTAAGTACAAAGAATCCGGATTGTTCATAATATTGATTAACTGATCCAAGGCTTGCACTTTTTCTGTCTTAACTTGAATTTCTGCCAACATGAGCAAAAACAAGATATCCACAAAATCAAAGATCTCATTTTTACAACAATCCTGGATATTAATACTATTTCCAATCTCTTTAATTGCTTGATCATTAGTATATTCTTTTTGTTTGTAACGATATCTTATTTTACAGTATTCTAATAACCGCTTATTTTGAACGGTTAAATAGGAATGTTTAAAACCCCGATCAAGTATTTTTTTTGCTTCGATATAGTTTTTATTTATTATCAAATTGTATAGATTTTTAAGAACCTTGAAATCATACTCATCTTTTTCATTCAGTGTGAAGTAGAAATCTCGAGAACTGATTCCTAATCTTTCACAGAATTCAAGAAGCCTAATATCGCTTACATTGTTCACTCCGCTTCTATATTTTCTATATTGGCGATCATCACATATACCATCACATAGATCTTTAATTGTGATGTTTTTTTTGCGTCTTATATTGTCTAAGTGAAACATATAGCGTTGTCTTATCCTATCCATGGCTACCTCACTTTTTGAAAAACGGAACTTTCAGGTCCTATGCAAATTTATGATTTTATTATACCATAAACTCATAAGGAGGCAAAAATGAAAAAGAGAATAGCGATACTTGCTATCCTCGTCTTGAGTTTTTTCGCTTTTGCTTTTTCAAGTCATATTGCCGTACGAGCTGATGGATTTGATGATGTTGATTTAGAAGAAGTAGTAATCGAATCACAATAGATAAGGTGCAAGTAAGAAAACAGTAGATGTTAATCTACGTTTTCGCATTCAACTTTTCATTTAAAATACATATGACAATAGAAGAAATCATCTCAATAGAGTTTGAAGGATTATCACAGACAATCATGCAGTATTCAAATGATAACTTTATTAAAAGTTATGCAAAAAAACTATTAAGTATTGAGTTTCCCAAAGACAGAAATTTGTTGATTAAACTTGTAGATTACCTCACAACCTGGTATTCAAGCAAAATAGAAGAAATAAAATCTAGTGATTTTGTTGTAGCAAAGGAAGCTCATCTTAAATGTTACAAAATTCTGATGGACTTAAAAGAACAACTCAATAACAATAATTGAAAAGAGGAAATAAAATGCCAGTATATTCTGTATCATACGACCTGAACTCACCAGGCCAAAAGTATCAAGATCTTGAAAAGAAAATCAAGGAGATATGTACAGGCTCATGCAAGTATGTGGAATCTTCTTGGATAGTTAAGTATTCTGGAAACACCGATTCTCTAAGTGGAGAATTAAGAAAGTGCCTTGATACTAACGATCATATTTTAGTAATTAAAGTAGTCAACGATAAACAAGGATGGTTACCAAAAAGTGATTGGAATACCATAAATGGTTTTTTTAGTTAGTTTATAAAGATTGAAGAAAGATGAAAAAACGATTGAAGGAAATAACATTGCGCAATATAAAGCACGTGAAAACATGCATTTTGTAACAAAAAAATATTAAAGGGGAGATAAAAACTATGTTTAGAAAGATTGTAACTGTTATGCTTTGTTTGTTTATGGTTGCGGGAAGTATTATTCCCCAAAATTATGAAAAAGTATATGCATCATCAACATATGAAGCTGAAACTGCTGAAACGACTGTAGAATCAGCTGATTATGATTCTACAGATGATATAGACTTAACTCAGATTAACATTTTAGGTGAGGTAGTTTCAGAACGAACATCTACTTCAAAGACTTTTAAAAAAGTAGATGGAACATATGAAATTGCAATATATGATGACGTTATCCATTATTATGAAAATGGTGAATGGATACAAG
>JAQVFZ010000103.1 GCA_028697025.1 Candidatus Izemoplasmatales bacterium
GCATCAATAACCTTTATTTTTATGGCGAAATCCTGAATACAGTCGGACCAAACCGTTCGTTTACCGATTACACTACCTATATGTCCGTAACCGCCAGCAATCTATCTGACACCATCAGACAAGCAATAATTTCAAAGAACGGCAACACACTTGTTAGTGCGGCGTATTTAAGCGGAGTCAGCGCTTCGGAAACTGTGCTCTGGGCAGAATCTCACGACACTTATGCCAGCAACCATACCAAAAGCACTCCTGATTCTTATATCACTAAAACATATGTTGTACACGCTTCCAGAAAAGACGCAACATCACTATATTTTGCAAGACCTCAAGACAACACCTTTATGGGTTCAATCGGATCTTATACTTGGCAATCAAAAGAAATAGCCGAAGTCAATCGTTTCCATAATTACTTTGTGGGCACTGAGGAATATTTGAGTACCGCAAGCGGCTTTTTCTTAAACGAAAGATATGGCGACGATAAAGCAGGAGTAGTTATAGTAGACATGAATGGTACAAAAGCAATGTCAGATGTCCCGGTATATAATCTGCCTGACGGCAATTATCAAGACTATATCAGCGGTACGGTTTTCACTGTTTCTAACGGTAAAATTTCGGGAATTGTAGCTGCTAGCGGTGTAGCGATCATATATAACAATCAATATGAACCAAAACCGACATTTTATGTTTCGGATGACGGTTCTACCGGCTCTTTTGAAACAACAAAATCAGTCAAAATCACTTCATTCAACACCACTGAAGCATATTATTCCGTCAATGGCGGTACAAAAATCGCTTTCAACGGTGCGGTTGATGTGACATTGTCCCATCCGGACGATAATGCCACGGTAACATTGGATATCGAAGCTTGGTATGGAGACTATAAAGTGGAAAGACAATTCACTTACATCAAAAGCAATATTGTCATTACAGAAGTGATTGTAAATAACATTCCTTCTGCTCAGCTAACCGGTAATACCGTAGCTGCGTGGGTTTGGGAAGAAGGTAAAGACGGCAGATGGGTAAGCGGAACTTTAAACGGATCAACTTTCACCTTCTCCGTTGCAGAAAGCGATGATTTCTTCTTGCTTGTGACTTTCCCAAGCGGAACAACATCCTATAATTGGACCATAAAAGTAAAACAAACTCAAGATATAACAATAGCAGGTGATGGAACTTACGACGGTTCCAGCTTCTCCTGGAATTAAAATAACGGATTTTTTAAGACGCTATCTCTAGGGATATCGTCTTTTTTTGTGTCTAAATGGTGATAGAATTCTGAACATTTCTACACAATAGTAAACAGTAGTTTAATTATGATAAAACGCAAGATATAATAAAGAAAAAGAGGTGAGAACATGAAGTGCTTAGTAACCGGAGCCACAGGTCACATCGGCAACGTCTTAGTCAGAAAACTATATGAACAAGGCTATGAAGTCGATGCTTTGGTAATGAAAAACGACGATTACTCCATAATTGAACCTTATGTAAAGATTATCTTTGGCAATATTTTGGATAAAGAAATTTTGCTGGAAGTAGTAAAGGGTTATGATGTAGTCTTCCATTTGGCAGGAATGGTGGAAATAAGATTTGGCAATAAGAAACAGCTATATAAAGTCAACGTTCAAGGCACCAAGAACGTCCTTGAAGTTTGTCAAACCAATCAGATTAAGCGATTAATCTATACTTCAAGTGTCCATGCAATTAAAGAAGAAAAAAACAATCAACCGATAAAAGAACCGTTAATTCATGATCCAAAGAAAGTTAAAGGCCATTACGGCAAAACCAAGGCGATCGCCACTGATTTGATACTAAATCAGAACTGTTCGACCTTAGAAACAATAGTGGTTTATCCGGCAGGAATTATTGGGCCTTATGACTATAAATTATCCAATTTTGGTCAAGTTTTCACCGATTATCTAGCGGGAAGACTTACTGCCTATCTGAAGGGCGGGTATAACTTCGTAGATGTCAGGGATGCCGCAGATGGCATTATTCAAGCCGCTCTTATCGGTAGAGATAAACAAGGTTACATTCTGTCGGGACACGCAATCACGGTCAAAGAATTGCTTGATGAGATTGCCGATTACTCAGGTAAAAAGAAAGTTCGGACAAAAATCGCTTATTGGTTCATTAAATCAATGAGTTATCTCGCCGAATTTATCTTCCTTGTTTTACGCAAGCGGCCGTTATTCACCCACTATTCGATATCTGTCTTGAACTCGAACCATAACTTTGACAACACCAAGGCAAAAACGGAACTTGGATTTAATCCAAGGGATATAAAAGAGAGTATTAAAGACACCGTGGATTTTGCGAAAGACCATTACTTGATTAAGGTTGGAAAAAAATATCGAATGAAAATTACCAGATAAATTCGGTTAAAAAATAAATAGATTTTTTCAATGTTTTTTATACTTGAAACCTCCTGATTTTCCTTTACTTCAGGAGGTTTTTTTGTTATCATAAGTCTAGTTTTTTAAGATGGCCAGGAGACAATTAAAAGCATGAAAAAAAGTTTTGAATTAGCAGAAATATTTAATGACAATATGGTTTTCCAACAAGGAAAACCAATTAAAATATTCGGAAAATGTGCAAAAAAGCAAGAGATAACCTTTAAATTATTAGATCAGGAAATCATCATCAAAACCAAAAATGACAGTTTCATGGTGGAATTTCCGGCTATGGATTATCGCGAAACAGGTTTTTCTTTTTCTTTGTCGACAAAGAAGGAAAAAGTGACGATCTATAACTGCGTCATCGGGGATGTTTATTTGTTTTTGGGTGGCATGAATATCTCAATGCCGCTAGCTGACAGTTACCACAATCAGGATTATGACGTCCAAAGCGTCCGTTTCTTTACAAAAAAAGAAGAAAACTATGATTGGGTCATATCAGGCAAAGACAATTTCGAGACTTTTTCAGCTCTTGGCTATCTTTTTGCCAAAGGCATGCATGAATTGATTAAAACCCCTATCGGCATCATCAATTGCACTCACATCGATTCCCGTATTTTTTCTTGGATGAGCAATTCCGATATTGAAACCAATAAAGAAATTAAATTGTTGACCAGTAAGTACGCCTCAAAAGATCGTTACCCACTTTACGGTCTCTTGAAAACAAAAGTAGTGCCTCATGCCGTCAAAGCCATTGTTTTTTATCAAGGTGAAAATGATTATCCATATTATAGCATCTATGAATATGCCTTAAGATCAATCATCAAATGCCTAAGATTCGATTTCAATGATTTGAGACTGCCGTTTTTCATAATTCAAATTGCCGGATATAGTCATCCTGAAGCGGACGATTATTCAGTCAGTAAAATCCGTCTTGCCCAAGCGAGAATAGCTTCCGATAAAGATGAAGTTTACCTGGTTTCAGCCATCGACTTCGGCGATTCACAAGATATTAATCCCAAAGACAAGCATCTAGTTGCGAGACGATTATCTAACCTAACCCTGGAAAAACTCTATAAAATCGGCAAAAACAATACTGCACCAACATATTTCTCTTATCAATTGTTCCCCGATTGCATCTCAATTCTTGCTGAAGGTAATTTTTTGAATCTGTTATCTAAATCCGGACAATATCTAGGCTTTACATATACTGAAAACGGCACTGATTTTTATCCTTTGACAAATGTTAAAATTGAAAATAACCGTATCATTATCAAGAAAGACAAAGACTATAAGGAAATTCGCTACGCAATGAAAAAATTCCCTATTTGCGATATTATTACTTCCAACAATCTGCCACTTTTACCTTTCTATATCAAGTTTTATTAAAAACCAAGTGAACTTGGTTTTTTTTCTGCCAAAAATTGATAATTAAGGTATAATAATCCTATAGGTGAAGTGAATGATACAATTGACTGTCAGTGTTAAAGATATTGCGGAATTGCTTTATGGTTCCGGCAGCATCACCAGTACGAAAAACTTAATGACTAGGGCTCAAGAAGGCACGGATATTCATAAATATTGGCAAAATCTCTATCTTGAAGAAGATAAAAAAGAAGTATTCTGCCAATTGGTCCATGAAAGAAATGACCTTTCTTTAACCATATCCGGACGTATTGACGGCGTTTTAAACCGTGAAAATGAAATAATTATCGAAGAAATCAAATCGACTCACATGGATTTCGATCAATTGGAAATTGATACGGTGCCAGCTCATATGGCGCAAGCAAAAATCTATGCCTATATTTATTCCTTGACCAATTAACTGAAGAAAATAAAGGTCTGGTTGACATATATCGATGTAGAAAGCCAAAAACCAAAGCATTTTGAA
>JAQVFZ010000104.1 GCA_028697025.1 Candidatus Izemoplasmatales bacterium
TACAAATTTTTTATCCATAATAATATCCTCCTTTTTTCTTCAAGTCTATTATAACTTATTGATAGTTTAATTCAACTGATATACTTATAATTTTTGGTCATCGACGCTGTCAAGATATGCCTTGATAGGTTCGATGACTTTTTTTACTGTGCCATCAACGAATGGATTGTCAAGATTGACGGCTTTGATAAGATTGACGAAGCTTTTTGAACCGCCTAGACGGCAAAGGCTTAGGTAAGATTTGAAAGCTTCTTGATGGTTATCTCTTGATTTTACCCAATATTGGAAAGCCAACACTTGCGCAAGAGTATAATCGATGTAATAGAAAGGCGAACCGAAGATGTGTCCTTGGCGGTACCAGTATGTACCTTTTTCCAAGAAATGATCATCGTCATAATCCTTGAATGGTAGGTATTTCTTTTCAATCTTGCGCCAAGTGGCTTTTCTTTCTTCCTTTGTCATATCAGGTCTTGAATAGATTTCATGTTGGAATTCATCAACTGTTACGCCGTATGGCAAGAAGGAGATGGAACTATCCAAATGGAAAAATTTATATTTGTCGGCATCTTCTTTGAAGAAACCGTCTATCCATGGCCAAGCTAAAAATTCCATGCTCATTGAGTGAATTTCCGCGGCTTCATAAGTAGGCCAACGATACTGCGGATAATTGTCCCTGGACGAATAGACTTGAAAAGCATGGCCTGCTTCATGAGTCAAAACATCAACGTCATGGGAGGTTCCATTAAAATTGGCAAAGATGAAAGGGGCACGATACTTAGGAATATAGGTGCAGTATCCACCTCCAGCTTTTCCTGGTAAAGAATCTAAATCCAAGAGGTCTTGATCCAGCATGAAATGGAAGAATTCAGCGGTTTCCTTAGACATTTCCTCATACATGTTCTTAGCGATGTCCACTTGCCACTTCCGGTCTCCCTTAGGCGTTGGGTTGCCAGACAAAAATGATAAAGTCAAGTCATAAGATTTCGGATCTTCAATGCCGATTCTTTTGGCAGCGCGTTTTTTAAGTTCAGTTACCAAAGGAACGACATCGCGATAGATTTGCTTGCGATAGTTCGCTACGTCTTCATGATTGTAATCGGTTCTTCCCAAACGATCATAACCTAATTGTACGTAGTTTTCATACCCGAGTTTTTTCGCAATCTCAGTTCTGACTTTAACCATATCGTCATAAATTCGATCTAAAGTGTCTTCATTGTTTTGGAAGAATTCAGATACTTTAAGTTGAGCGCGATGACGGATGTCTCGGTCAAGGTTTTGCAGGAAAGGTGTCATTTTGCTTAGGTTGTAAACACCACCTTCAAATTCAATCTTCGCTGAAGCGATTAATTTAGAATATTCTGTGTCCAGTTTATTTTCAGTTTGCAAAAGTGGGATTATTTCCGGAGAAAATGTTTTTTGTCTGAGTTCGGCTTGTTTGAATAATAATGAGCCAAATTCCTTTTCCAAGACCAATCTATTCTTTGATTTCAAGATTTTCGATGAAAAAATGTGTTCATATTCTTGAAGAGCTGGGACGTTTTCATTGAAGAAATCTTGTTCTTTCTCATAGAATTCGTCTTGGGTGTTAAGTGTGTTTCTGATCGATACCAAAGTAATCAAGGTATCCATTTCGTCATTGAGATCAAATAGATCCTTAATGGCTTTGATTTCAGTTTCAGCTGTTTCGCTCTCGCCGATTAAAGCTAACAGTTCTTTAAATCTTTTGATATAGTTTTCGATATTCGGTCTTTCATAAACAAAGTCTTTAAATTTCATAAAATTATCCTTTCTGAATTTTGTAATTAACTAATATTTTATCATAAAGTCATTGATATTCCTATTGCTTGATAAGATATCAATTACTTGATTTCGATTTCTTTAACTTAGCAATGGTCAATATCAATCCTAAGGCTATTGATAAAAATCCTGCACTTAAAATACGGTAATTTTCCGGTAGAAGAAAGGTTATCGTATGGGCGGGAATCCAAAATAGCGGAATTGTTTTTAAAACGACGAAACCAAAAAAGTTTTGCCAGTCGATACTCTTGATGACTTCTTTGAAATCCGTTTTCAAGATAGCCCCAAATTTTCCTTGGCTAAGATCAAGATAAGTATCGGTTATTCTGTGCAGTATCATGAAGGTAGGAG
The DNA here is from genome assembly GCA_028697025.1 of Candidatus Izemoplasmatales bacterium. Taxonomy (GTDB): domain Bacteria; phylum Bacillota_I; class Bacilli_A; order Izemoplasmatales; family Hujiaoplasmataceae; genus UBA2289. The sequence continues at coordinate 2,149 of JAQVFZ010000104.1, forward strand.
CGAAAATCAGATTCAGGAAAAAACTTACCAGAAAGGCAATATAAAGATTTCTGATGAAGCCAGTGTTTGTAATATCTGGCAGCAAACTGACTGAAACCGCAGTTTTGACACCTGAATCAAAAATCTTGAAAACTAAGACGAAGACCATCCCTAATAAACCCCAGACAAGGAAGCGATAGAAGAGACCGGTTTTTTTGAAGTAGTCGCCACTGCCGATTCTGGAACCGATCATCTCACCATAAGTTGCGAGAATTGCGGTTTTGACAAACCCCATCAGGTATGGCATTTGCGTAGAACTGTCGGCAATGAATGTTCTTGACCCAGGAACAATCAGTAAACCGACAAACAATATAAAGATTAAGATGAAGAGAAAATCGATTTTTTTCATAGAAAAACCTCCAACATAAAAATTATATCATTATTTTTCATGGTTATGCCAGAGAAATTTAATTAATGCAAAAATCAATTAATTATGACATTTGTCCATTAAATTTTTGGCTAGACTTTCATTTTGAATGAAATTTTGTTATAATAGAATTAATGAAAAAGGAGGAGTAATATGAATCAATATCATGAACCTTATGAATTATTAAGTGATGAAGCAAGAGAAATCACCAGAGCCATCAAATCTTTAATTGAAGAATTCGAAGCGGTAGATTGGTACAATCAAAGAGCAGCGGTAACAAAGGATGAAGAATTGAAGAAGATTTTACTCCATAACCGTGATGAAGAAGTTGAACACGCGGCAATGGCGCTCGAATGGTTGCGAAGAAAAATGCCAGTCCTAGACAAGGAACTTAAAGACAATCTTTTCAAAACTGGTAAAATCACCGGTAATCATTAACATTTTCACTTAAAAGCACTCTTGTAGAGTGCTTTTTACTTTGTCTACGTTGTTTATTCACAAAAAATTTGCTAAAATATTGAATAAGGGAAAATACATGGTAAAAATTGTTACGAGCAAAAAAGATCTAAATCAATTTATTTATTTTGTTAAGGATTTATATAAAGATGAAGACCATTATATATATCCTGTTTTTTCTATTTTGAAAAGGGAATTAAGAAAAAAAGTCTTGCAGGATAAGGAGTATACGGCAATTCTTTCTTTTGAAGGTGACATTGTCAGGGGAAGATTGTTATATACTTTCAGTTTCAATCCAAAGACAAATCAAAAAATCTGTTATTTCTCCTTTTGTGACGTAGTGGATAATCAATCTGTGTTTGATGAATTGTTTAATTTCTTGGAACAAGATATGATTGAACATGATATCTATTACAGCGAAGGGACCTTCACCCCTTATGATCCGGACAACCGTAGAGGCGTTTTGGTTCAAGGGTTTGAAGATGATCCGGTGATATTTACCACCTATAATTTTCCATATTATCAAAAACTCTATGAAAATTACGGGTTTCATAAAATTCATGACACCCACTCTCTGCAGCCGAAGATTAATCTAGACAATTATAGAAAACTAAAAGCCTTCAACGAAATGTTTTCTCGTCGTTTTAAAGTCGACGTCAGTCCCATTGATTTAAAAAACATCGATCAGGAAATAAAAGACATCCATGAAATCTTGCAAAAAGCGACTACCGATGTAATTTACCAAGAAGCGCCTTCCCTTGAACTGATAAAGTCGGTAGCGGAAAACTTGCGTTTCTTGCTGAAACCGGAAATAGTGGTTATTGCCAGGGAAACGGAGACGAAAACACCAATCGGTTTTGCGATTTGCTTGTTGGATTACAATCAAATCTTTAAAATAACTAAAGGCAAAATCAATATTTTGAAATTCTTGAGACCACTTAGATACATTAATCGCTCTAGAGGAATGATGCAATATGTCATTCCCAAATACCAGAGTACCGGTCTGATAGTTTATATGTATGACAAAATCTATGATAGTTTTAAAAAGATGGGTATAACTTATCTGGAAGCCGGAACGATTATGGAAGACAATCTGCGTTCAATGACCTCATTTGCTAAATTTGGTGGAGAGGCAGTCAAAACATACAGGATTTATGGAAAGGAAATATCAAGATGATTGTAAGTATTGTGCAAGTTA
>JAQVFZ010000105.1 GCA_028697025.1 Candidatus Izemoplasmatales bacterium
GGGCTTCGAGAAAGTAACCGAACAATACGCCATTTGGAAGAGAAATACCAAATTGGGCGATTTTTTCATATCAATTAACTTAGCGCCTAAACAGCTTTATGTTGATGGTTTGGCGAGACAATATTTTGAAATCGCCGGTAAACATGGTTTGGCTCCAGAGAACTTCTGTTTGGAAATCCTCGATTATTACACCGTCATCAACAATGAAATTGCCCAATATAATTTAAAAGAATTTAGAAGATATGGCTTCAGGATGGCCATTGACGATACTGGAGTGGATTATCAATTGGCAGAAGATATGAACAAGATCATAGCTTCTATAGTAAAAATAAGCAGAGGGAATCTGTTGTTGATAACAAACGATGATTCGAACGCCGAAAGAGTCAAGAAAGTTGTTGATCAAGCAAAAGCCAATCAAAAGATTGTCATCGCTGAAGGTGTCGAAGATGAAGACACTATCAGATTGCTAAATAAGTGGGATATCCGCTTTATGCAAGGATTCCATTTTTCGGAACCTGTATCAGTAGAAGACGCAGAAAAGTTGATCAGAAAATCACCGTGGGATATGTTTTCTTTCAATCATTTGATAAAATAATATAAAACTTAATAAAATAAATGCCTAATTTTTTAACGATTAGGCATTTTTTGATTTAAAATATTTTTTAACTGAATCCCTTAATAGTAATTTCGCATTATCTTTTTTCATTGCATCTGCAAGCGATAGATTTCTGCGATTTATTTGAATGATTGTGGATATCCCATATTCTTTTAGTGATAATTTATTTTCAACCATACCACCAAATGCAATCACTTTTCTATTATGCTTTATCCCTAAATTACCTAAACCAGATAAGACTTTCCCCATTTTTGATTGAGTGTCGATTTTTCCTTCCCCAGTAATTATTAAATCAACATTATTTATCAATTTTTCAATTTCTAGGTAGTCCAATACAATTTCAATTCCTGGTTTTAATGTCGCATTAAGATATGATAATAATGCAAAACCCAAACCCCCAGCTGCACCGGTACCCGGAATCTGAGAATTATCGATAGATAATAGATTTGAAGTTTTCAAACTGAAATTCTTCAGTCCTTCGTCGAGATATTTAACCACATCTTTTGTGGCTCCTTTTTGTGGACCATAAATGTACGCAGCGCCACTAGGACCATATAAAGGATTATTGACATCACAAGCAACCAAGAAATTCGCTTCTATCAATCTTTTATCCAAACCTTGCAAATCAATTGAATTTATGTTGATTAAATTCTCACCAATGGGCTCGAGCTTTTTACCCTCGTTATCAAAGAAATTTATGCCTAGAGCATTCAACATACCGATTCCTCCGTCGTTGGTGGCACTGCCGCCAATAGCGATGATAAAATCTGTTATACCTCGATTTAAAGCATCTTTAATGATTTCACCAACTCCGTAAGTAGTTGTGTAAAGAGGGTTTCTCTCATTTTCTTCTAAAAGCGTTAAACCGCTAGCTACAGCCATTTCAATAATGGCTGTTTTATTATTTATTATTCCATAATACCCTTGAATTTTTCGCATTAACGGATTGTTGAGATCTAATGTGATTATTTGTCCATCCAAGGCATCTACCAAAGTCTTTACTGTACCTTCGCCCCCATCAGCGATTGGTTTTTTAATGACTTCAATATTTTTATCTGCGAGCAGTATTCCTTGTTCCACGGCATCACAGGCTTCTGTGGCGGTTAAAGATCCCTTAAAAGAATCCATCGCTACTAGTATTTTCATATTTTCACTCCTTAAAAATAAAAGACTTAAAAATTCTTAAGTCTTAGGTTTTTTGAATATTCCCTCATTCAATAATTTCATACTTTCACAAACTACGTAATCAACGTCTTTTTCAGTAGCGGTTTCCTTAAATACTATTTGCAAACCGACAAAGTTTGAAATCCCCATCAGGATATAAGAAACGGTTTCCAAATCGATGTCATCTCTAATTTCACCACTTTCCACAAAGGGTTGAAGATGGTGAATGTAAGAAGCAGCGAAATTGGTGTAATACTCTTTGAAAATTTCCGGATCGACGAATAACGATTCCCAAACCAATTTATAAGCCAATGGATCTTCCTTTACGTACATGATAAAAGCTTTTAAGCCTGCTTTTTCCATTTCATATCGATTTATGAGATTCTTGGTTGCTTCATTGGCAGCTCTTCTGATATTCAAACGGTACTCGTCAAGCAAGTAAAGGTAAAGAGCGAGTTTACTGTCGAAATAAATATAAAATGTTCCAGCAGCGACTTTAGCTTTGGAAATGATGTCATTGATGGAAGTTGAATTATATCCGGCTTTACCAAAAAGGGTTTTACCAGCTTTAATAATTTTCTTGAACGATTTTTGCCCTACTTTGGTTTTAGGCAATCTTATTTCTTGTTTATTCATATTATCACCGATTACATTGTAATTTATATGCTTTTAAAATACAAGCGAATTCACAAAAATATTTATATGAATAAAAATTCATAATTGAAATTTGTGTAAAGGGTTTTATAAATTATGTTGAAATTTCCCTTCAAATGGCATTTTTTATTAAAATAATCTAATACAAGCCCATAATGAGCGATTATCATATTTTTACAAAATGAGTGAAAGCGCTTGACAAAACTGATAATATTTGATTATAATAACATTGAAATATGAAGTTTTATTCATATTAGTAAAGGTTAATATAATAGGAGGTTTTAAAAGTGAGTAGAAAAGTTTTTATAGTCGGAGCTAAAAGAAGTCCTATCGGTTCATTCTTAGGCGCATTAAAAGATGTTCACCCACAAGACATGGGATCGCAAGTATTGAAAGCTTTATTGGAAGAAACAAAAGTACCGGTTGATAAAGTTGACGAAGTCATAGTAGGTAATATTTTATCTGCTGGACTTGGTCAAGGGATTGCCAGACAGATTTCGGTAAAAGCAGGCATTCCTGAAGCCGTGCCAGCGTATTCATTGAATATGTTATGCGGAAGCGGGATGAAAGCAATTCTCAATGCCTTTATGGGAATTCAATCCGGTTTATCAGAAATAGTAGTGGCCGGCGGCGTTGAATCGATGTCATTTGCACCTTATTTGGTCTCGGGAAAAGTGAGATCAGGAAACAAAATGGGTAATATGGAAATGGTCGATCACATGGTTTATGACGCTTTGACAGACGCTTTCGGAAATATGCATATGGGTATTACCGCTGAAAACATCGCCAATAAACATAATTTATCTCGAGAAGAACAAGATAAATTTGCCTATGAATCTCAAGTTAAGGCAATTAAAGCTGTAGATTCAGGTAAATTCAAAGATGAAATCGTTCCAATTGTTATAAAGACGAGAAAAGGCGATATCGTATTTGATACCGACGAATATCCGAATAGGACGACGACTCCTGAAATTCTCGCTAAGTTAAGACCAGCTTTCGTCAAAGACGGCACTGTAACCGCTGGGAATGCCTCGGGTATCAATGACGCGGCTTCATTTACAATAATCGCTAGCGAAGAAGCGGTAAAGAAATATAATTTACCAATCTTGGCTGAAATTATTGGTATCGGACAAGCCGGTGTCGATCCTAACTATATGGGACTTGGTCCAGTTCCAGCAATCGGTAATTTAGTAAAGAATTATAATTTAAAATTAAAAGATATGGATTTAATTGAACTGAACGAGGCTTTTGCGGCTCAAAGTTTGGGAGTTGTCAGTGAATTAGCAGAAGAACACAATATGACAAAAGAAGAAATATTGTCAAAGACCAATGTTAATGGTGGAGCGATTGCCTTAGGTCATCCTGTTGGTGCCAGTGGTAATAGAATCGTTGTTACTTTGTTACATGAAATGATTAAACAAGACAAACGTTTAGGTTTGGCAAGTTTATGTATCGGCGGCGGTATGGGTACCGCAGTCGTAATAAAAAGATAAATAATAAGGAGAGATAAGATGAAATTAAAAGATAAAGTAGCTGTTATTACCGGTGGAGCCAAGGGTATTGGCGCGGAAATCGCAAAGTTATACGCTCTGGAAGGAGCTAAAGTAGTAGCTGTCGATATGGGCGAAATGACCTATGAACAAGAGAATGTAGAATTCTATCGTTTAAATATTACTGACACAGAAGGCTGTAAGAAATTCTTTGACG
>JAQVFZ010000106.1 GCA_028697025.1 Candidatus Izemoplasmatales bacterium
AAATCCGTGATTTAGCGTTCTAGGATGCAAAGAAACTAATTCGAAGTAACGATACATCATCACAAAAAATCGTAAAAAAAGTTTTTAAAAACAATTGATTCTTATAATTTGGATTAAGGTATGATATACTTTATAAAAAGAGGTGTTGAATATGTATAAAATTGGTGTAGATGCCATGGGCGGAGATTACGCTCCAAAAGAACAAATTTTAGGCGCAATGATGGCTATTAAGCATATACCTGACATTGAAATAAATCTATATGGTGATAAAGACATTATTGCTCAATACTTGACTGATGCAACAAGAATAAATGTCATAGATGCAAAATATGCGATTCCTATGGGTGAGAAAAACCCTATCCAAGCAATAAAAACTCATAAGGATTCTTCAATGGTTGTTGCTTTGAACAGTTTAAGAACTGATGAAAGCGACGCTGTAGTCTCAAGTGGAGCTACACAAGCCTTGATTGCTGGAGCTCATATATTGGTAAGAAGAATGAAAGGCTTTAAAAGAACGGCCATCGCTCCTCTTCTACCTCGTGTAAGTGGCGGACATACCATTCTTCTCGATGCAGGAGCTAATTTGAGTATAAAACCAGAATATATGTTGCAACAGGCATACTTTGCTAAAATATATGCACAAAAAATGTTGAATATCGAAGATCCAAAAGTAGGATTAATTAATATAGGGACAGAAGATGGAAAAGGAAGAGAATTTGACCAAGAAGTTTTTCAACTTTTCAAAGAAACCCACTTGTTCAGTTTTTATGGTAATGTAGAACCTAAGGTCGTTCTAGATCCGCCTTGTGATATTTTAATTAGCGACGGATTTACAGCAAATATCGTAATGAAGTCAGTTGAAGGAGCCGCCAAAGGTATGGGTCAACTATTGAAAAAGCACCTGACTAATAGTTTGCCAGGAAAAATCGGAGCTTTATTTGCAAGAAAAAGTTTAAAAGAATTCAAAAAAGAGTTATCCGCCGAAGAAATAGGCGGAGCAGTGATTTTTGGATTGTACAAACCAGTAATTAAAGCTCAGGGTGCTTCAAAAGCCTATGGTTTCTACAATGGTATACGTCAAGCTGCAAATGTTTGCCGAGAAAGAGTTTTTGAAACAGTAAAAGAATATTTGGATACCCAGAAGGATTTTGAAGATGAATAAAGACATAAAAGAATTGGAAATGATGTTTGACTTGAAGTTCAAAAATTTCCAACTTTTAACTAGAGCCATGACTCACTCTTCATATGCCAATGAAAATAATTGTTTGAGCAATGAAAGACTTGAATTTATCGGTGACGCGGTTTTGGATTTGATTGTTGGTAAATTTCTCTATGATCATATTCCTGAGTCCGAAGGAATATTAACCAAAAAAAGAGCGCAAGAAGTTTGTGAAGAAGCGTTGTTTCAGTATGCTAAATCCTTCAATCTTGGCGACTATTTATTATTGGGTAAGGGTGAAGATTTATCTGGAGGAAGAGAAAAGCCTGCGGTTTTGGCTGATGCTTTTGAAGCTTTTTTAGGAGCTATCTATGTAGATAAAGGCTTGTTGGAAGTATATAAGGTAACAGAAAAAGTGGTATTTCCATCAATCATGAAGAACCTCCACAAGGAAGACAATGATTATAAAAGTAAACTTCAAGAACTTCTTCAATCAGACAAGAGAAGTCTTAGATATGAAATTATAAGTGAGTCTGGACCGGCTCATGAGAAAGAGTTTATAGCCAGAGTCTATATGGATGACAACATCATCATGGGTGAAGGCAAAGGAAAGAGTAAAAAAGAAGCTGAACAAAATGCTGCTTTAACTTCATTGAAAAAGCTGGCCAATAATAAAGAAAAGTAGGTTAATGATATGGAAGTAATGATTCTAAAAAAGATGATTGCTGAAGGCATAATAGACTTCGATAAACTGCTGAAAAAGACTTATAAAGACCTTGGCTTAACTGAGATGGAAGCTTTTTTATTGATGGAGTTGAATGTACTGAAGGTAAAGGAAATCCATTTTGTCACACCAAAAATATTGACCAAAAAATTAACGATTACCGAGGAACAGGCCGTCGCGTTGATGGATGGTTTAATGCAAAAAAAATACCTTAATTTTATTTTAATAAAGGGCCAAAACGGTAAACAAAAGGAGAGTTTTGACATCGACTTGACTTATCGCAAAATTTTGGAATTTTATCAAAATAAAATTCTAGAAGAAATGATGACTTCAAGTCATAAATATGAAACTTTGGAAGAGGAAATCGTCGAGCTTTTGGAAAAGAATTTCCAGAAACAAATTAAACCGCTTGAAGTGGAAATGATTATCAAATGGGTTCATGAGTATAAGTACACCAAAGATGATATTAAAGATGCAGTTTTTACTGCCATTAAAGCTAATCGTTATTCAATCAGTTATCTTGACAGCGTTTTGCTTAAGAAAAGACAAATTAATCAAGAGGTAAAGATTAAGAAGACCGGCAAAAAGAAATCTCAAGTCTTAAAGGAGTTTCTCGAATCTTGACAAAAAAACAAGAAAATGCCTTACGGATTTATGAGGAGATTGACAAGTTATATCCCAATGCCGGCTGTGAATTGAATTATAAAAAGGATTTCGAACTCTTGATTGCCGTTATGCTTTCGGCGCAAACTACAGATCAATCAGTAAACAAAGTGACGCCTAAACTATTCAAAAGATTTCCAACTCTAACGGATATTGCTGAAGCTGATATATCTGATTTAGAATTTGAAATAAGAAATCTCGGATTGTACCGTAATAAGGCTAAAAACCTGAATTTAATGGCAAAAAAAATTTTAACGGATTTTTCTGGAATCATTCCTGACAATCAGGTAGAACTGGAATCTCTTCCTGGTGTAGGAAGAAAAACCGCAAATGTTTATCTTGCAGAATATCATCATATCCCTCGTATAGCTGTCGATACTCATGTCTCACGAGTTTCAATCAGATTGGGATTCGCAAAAGTTGATTCATCACCTATCAAAATCGAAAATAACCTCATGAAGTTGTATCCGGAGCAGCTTTGGATACCACTGCACCACAAATTAATATTTTTTGGTAGATATTTTTGTACAGCAAGGAAACCTAATTGCAAAAATTGTCCAATTATTCAACATTGTAAAATGCCTGAGCTATGATGCTCAGGTTTTGTTTTTTACACATATTTAGCCATAATCAATCAATTGGTTGTGAAAAGCAATAAATTCTTTCAATATTTAATTCTTTATTTTTGAAAAAATATGATTTATAATTTTTTTGATAAAATTTTAAATATATACAGAAAGAAGGTCTAAATTATGATTGAAGTACTAAACAATGAGTTAAAAAGAAGAAAAGACACCATTGCCCAATTCTATTATAGTGGTATTGGCCAAATTTTACGCAAGAGGAGGTTGGAGTTGGATATGACTCAAGAGGCAGTCTCTGTGGGTATTTGCTCAAATACCTATTTATCAAAGATTGAAAATAATCAGATTGTGGTTAATAGGGAACATCTTTATCTAATCATGGAAAGAATGTTCATGGATATGGACAGCATTACTTTTCCGGAAGAAATGATTGAATATTTAGAAAAATCTGCAAAATTGTTTTTTTACAAAGATATTTATGGTTACAAAGCTTTATTTGATGAAGTGAACAAGTATCAATTTTCAATATTGCTACAAATAGTCAAATTAGGCTATTACATACTTATAGAGGATTTAGAGAATGCTGAATTAGTTTATTCCGAATCATTCCGTTATCTTCAGTCATTAGAAGAATATGGTTTTACGATGTTACTGTTATACGCTGGTTTCTACAACTTGGCTATTAATGACTATAAAAATGCAAGAATTATACTCGACAAAGTAGAAAGCCTTTTATTCAATGACGAGATTTTATATGGATTATACAATTACTGCAGGTTTTTGATCTATGGAAATCTTAACTTACAGACGAAGGCTTTTGAAACCGGTACTATCGCAGTAAATATTTTCAATAAACATTCAAATATCATCAGGATCAATGAGGTTTATCTATGGCGTGATGTTTTTGCTATTTATGATGGCAATACCGCTAGTACATATTTAAATACCAATATGCTTAGGTTCATAAATACTAAGGAAA
>JAQVFZ010000107.1 GCA_028697025.1 Candidatus Izemoplasmatales bacterium
TTTGACATCTTTCTGCCGTCTTTATCGCGAATCAAACCATGGATTAGGCAATCTTTAAAAGGCGATTCACCGGTAAATTCGATAGCTTGAAAAATCATTCTCGCCACCCAGAAAAAGATAATGTCATAGCCGGTTACCATCACGTTATTTGGATAATAACGCTTAAAATCCGCTGTATTCTCCGGCCAACCCAAGGTCGAGAATGGCCACAAGGCAGAAGAAAACCAGGTATCCAAGACATCTGCGTCTTGAATCCATCCATCCCCGTCAGGATGATTCTCCCCACAGTAGATTTCATCGTTACGGTAATAAACCGGAATTCTATGGCCCCACCAAAGTTGTCGGGAAATGCACCAATCTTCAATGCCTTCCATCCAATTGGTAAAAATCTTTTCGAAGCGTTCCGGAACGAAAGACACCTTAGACTTTTCCAAAGCGTTTTTCGCTAATTGATCCATTCTCACGAACCACTGTTTCGAAAGTCTTGGTTCAACGATAACATTGGTTCTTTCGCTATGTCCGACATTATGCTTTATAACTTCTATTTTCTTTATCAAACCCAATTGTTTCAAATCTTCAACTAAAGCTTTGCGGCATGCAAATCTTTCCATGTTTTCATATTTGAAAGCCAAATGGTTCATCGTACCATCTTCATTCATGCATAACGGCATCGCCAGATCATGTCTTTTTCCAACTTGGAAGTCATTAGGGTCATGAGCAGGTGTGACTTTAACGATTCCCGTTCCAAATTCTTTATCAACATATTTGTCAGTGATAATTTTTATCTTGGTTTTGGTGGTTGGGATGTAGACTTCCTTGCCATGAAGGTGAAGGAATCTCTCATCTTCAGGATTGACCATGATGGCGCTGTCGCCAAACATCGTCTCCGGTCTGGTGGTGGCTACAGTCACACCATCTTCTCCATCTACAAAGGGATAAGTGATATAGTAAAGTGCCCCTTCAGTCTCGATGTGTTCGATTTCAATATTCGACAAAGCCGTTTTTGCTTCGACGTCCCAATTGATAATTCTTTCGCCGCGATAGATATAGCCTTTATGGTAAAGATCGATGAAAACCTTGTTTACGGCTTTTGACAAACCCTCATCCAAGGTAAAACGTTCTTTCGAATAGTCCAAGGAAAGACCCATGGTCTTCCACTGTTCGCGAATAAAATTGGAATATTCTTCTTTCCATTGCCAAGCAACTTCAAGATACTCTTCTCTTGAAAGATCATAACGATTGATACCCTGTTCTTTAAGTTTGGCGTCAACTTTTGCTTGAGTCGCTATACCCGCATGATCCATTCCCGGTAAATAAAGTGCATCATACCCTTGCATTCTTTTTCTTCTGATTATCATATCCTGCAAAGTGTTGTCCCATGTATGACCTAGATGAAGTTTACCGGTCACGTTTGGTGGCGGAATGACGATTGTAAAAGGTTTTTTTGCCATATCTCCAGAAGAGAATAATTTATTCTCCAGCCAAAAATCATATTTACCTTGTTCAACTTGCTTGGGGTTGTATTTTTTATCCATCATATTGTTCACCTTCTATTAGATTATATTGATTGTTATAATAAGCTTCAATCACTTGAATGTTGTCCATCGCATGAATTTGTGGCAAATTTTCATAACTAAAATATTGCAAATCAGTCGATTCAAAATCATTGACTCTCAATTCTCCGGATACGACTTCGCCTAAAAAAGCAAAACTGAATACTTGAGCCAAGTCATGCTCCCTCCAGCGCATGAAAGGATTGACAAAAACACCGATAAAGCGCTTGATTCTGATGTCGAGATTGGTTTCTTCCTTAACTTCGCGAATCGCGCCTAAAGCGATGTTTTCGTTAAGTTCCAATAAACCGCCCGGTAGTCCCCATAAACCGCTGTCCGTTCTTTTCTGCAAGAGAACCTCATTCTTGTCATTAACAATTACCACAGCCGTAGCATTTACCATGATGAATTCATCTTTGACCAACGATCTGATTTTTTTAATGTAACTTTCTTCCATTTTTATTGTCGTTCTCCTTAAAAATAAAAAATTCGCCCTTAAAAAAGGACGAATTCAATCCGCGGTACCACCTTAATTCCAGATAATTCTGGCTCTTGAAGGCCTTTAACGCAAGCCTTACGGGTTAAACTACTACTACTTCATCTAACCAACTCCATGGCTACCTTCCTCTAAAAAATCGCCTATGAGGTAAACTTCACACCAACCGTTTACTCGCTTTTTTTCTCTGGCTGAGTACTCTTCCACTTCTCTGTATTTTCATTGTATTTTACCAAAGTTTCATCATATTGTAAAGAGTTTTGGTACATTTTCTCGACAATTATCAAACCGGTATAAGAATTGATCTCCATATAGCTCAAATCATAGATGTCATCCATGCGTTCAAGTACGTCTTGATAAACGTGCAAATTCAAGTCGTTGACTGCGACATCAGGATTTTCCTTTAAAAAACGCAGTTTATTGTCTTCATTGAAGAATAAGATATCGCCAATCAAGAGTTTTCCAAAAGGCGCTAAATACTGTCGGAACAGTTCGATGAAGTATATGATGAATTCAAAATCGAAATGCATGAACAAATAGGAAACGACGATAAAATCAAAAGTTTCGTCTTTTAGGTCTTCAGGCAAACCTTTTTTTATATTATGGTTGATAAGCCTAGCCTCAGGCACCCTTAATCTGGCAATCTCCAGCATTGGTTCCGAATTGTCGATGCCCGTCAAATCAATGCCTTCCGGAATGATCCTCTCATATAACGAGGCCGTTCCTATGCCAATATCCAGAATCTTTACTTGTTTTCCGTTCAAGCGATCGCTGATGTATTCAGCGATTATTTCGTGCAATAAATTGTATTCCGAATACGGAAAACGGAAATTTTCGATATCGTCTTTGACCATTTGATCAAAACGTTTGGCCAAATCATCATAAATTTTATTACTCATAATTTACCTCAAGGGAAGTTTCCAATACGCTCCAGATTTTATCCTGGTTTTCTCTCGTCTTAATCGAATAAGTAATAATGTCTTCGTTCGTTAGGTTTGGAAGTGTTTTCTTTATCAAATTAATTTGCTTTACTCTTTGATTGTTGGATAACTTATCGGCTTTTGTCAAAATAATCAAGGTTTTGGTATTGATGCTACGGAAATATTGGTACATCAATAAATCATCTTGATTCGGTATCCTTCTGATATCGAGCAATAATACCGCTATCTTGATTTTAGGATGGGTCAAGTATTCGTCAATCATGTTTGCAAATCTGATTAGTTCATTATGGCTGACATTGGCATAACCATAACCAGGAATATCAACCAAATAGAAGGTTTCATTTACCAAAAAAAAATTAATCAAGCGCGTTTTTCCAGGTGTTTGCGAGACTCTGGCAATGTTTTTTACATTGAGCAAAGAGTTGATAAAAGATGATTTGCCGACATTGGAACGGCCGGCAAAAACAACATGAGCGAGCTCATCATTGGGATAATCACTCTTTTTTACCGCTGAAGTTATGAATTTTACGCTTTTTAGTATCATATTTCACCAACTTAAGTAAATTATATCATTAAAGGTCATACTTGTTAAGACTGTTTAACATACTCGACAAGATATATATTGTTTTTTGTGAATACTTGTTTTAAATCATTGAAATTTTCCAGTTTGATGTTTTTCTTTCTTTCAAAATATTCACTGGTGTTGACATCGTTTAAAATCAGATTTTCCAGGAGACCGTGAGTCTCTTTAACGTCATCAAAACTTTTGATTGTTCTACCGATTTCAGCACGATGAAAAGCTTTGAAAATCTTTTCGGGAATAGCGGTGACCGGAATTTCCAACAGCAATTCCATCATCGTCTTGACAAATTGCTTGGATTTTTTGGTTTCGATAGAGATGTTGATGAAACTATAATCACCATCATACATAGGGGTGACGGTCAAACTATGATTATAGAGGTTCTTCTTTTGCAAGGTTTTAAAGATTTTTGTCGAAGGATCAAAAATCATTTCCAAAAATGGATCAAGCAATAAGAAGTGTTCCATTTGCCGATTTTTAAATAAATGCTCTGGTATTTTTATGCCAATTTCTACT
>JAQVFZ010000108.1 GCA_028697025.1 Candidatus Izemoplasmatales bacterium
TGGCAGCGAATATGCAAATGCCTATACCGAACTTAACGATCCAATCGATCAATTGGAAAGATTCGAAAACCAAATCAAAGAAAAAGACCTCGGTAATGAAGAGGCCAATGAAATGGATACTGATTTTGTTGAAGCTTTGGAATACGGCATGCCGCCAACCGGTGGTATCGGTATCGGAATTGATCGTTTGGTCATGTTGCTTACTGACTCCAAATCAATCAGGGACGTCTTGTTATTCCCGCAAATGAAAAATAGATAAAAAAATAATAGCGCTGAATTCAGCGCTATTTTCATTATTTAAATAAATCTTCGTCGTCTTTTTCTTCGACTTTTTCTACTTCTTCGATTTCATCTTGTTCTTTAATTTCTGTTTCAATCAATTCTTGTTCAGCATTATCGTCGGTTTCTTCAACGTCAACTTCTTCAACAAACACGTAATCTTCGATATTGACATTGTTCTTGAATAATTTCCTTGCCTGAATGGCTGTATGATGTTCTTTGCCGTTAGCTATGACTTTAGCCAAGCATTTGTCCATTTCCAGTTCATCGTTGATGGTTTTATAGTACAAAGCCATTCGATAATTATAAATAAGTTTAGTGGAGACATATCCGTCATTGCGTGAGAATTGACTTTCAATCACTTCTTTGTAATGTTCAGGATTATCTGCCAAATTTTGCAAGGCTTCTAAAACTTGTAAATAGGAACCGACAAAGGCCAGGTACTTACGATTTACAGTACCTTCAAGGTTTTTGATTCTTTCGATTGACAGATTGAAGGTTTCCAAATCTTCCAATTCATATGCGGCATAAGCGATGAAAGAAAGAATCAGGATGTGATAGACGTTGTTCAACTTCTTCAAGTCAACCATATTGAAAGTCTTTATCGCTTCTTCATAGTCACCGTTGTAATAAGTTGCCATGCCGAGATAAACCATGTAAAAAGCCTTGATGTTATTGGTCGGTGCCTGATCAACTCTTTCTTGACAAAGTCTTTTGGCTTCAGCCACGTCCAGATCATAATCCACCAACATGTTGAATTTAGTGGAGAAAGCTTGTAAAGGTCCAGTCGTCTTGTATTTCAAAAACAAGTACAAAGACGCAACTATGACCAAAATCCATGTCCAATCGATGTAGTTGATAAATATCCTGGTTATGATCAATGCCAAATCAATGGCGACGATGGCAATTACTGCCGTTAAATACTGTTTTCTATTCATTTTATTGTTCCTCTTTCTATTGTTATATCTTGTTCATCATCAAATGAAATTCCCAAAGCATCCGCTATCTCGACAAAAATATCGATAATTCCCGTGAAATGATAATCGTCGACGTCAATCATCTGATGGATTTTACCATCGACATAGAGACCTAAATTGTCCGGTATCTCCTTTTTATTCTCGATGATGTCATCGAGAAAATTACCAATGCTTTCCATCGCTTTCTCATCATAAGAAACTGATTTTTCTACCAATTCATATTTTAAATCTTCCAAGAATAAGGAATAGTTGATAACTTGGTCATATTCTAAAAAATGGTGAAAATTATTGTCGAAAGTCTTCTTCAAGTACATTTTGCAGGTAAAGAATTGCATATTCAAATACTCTAGACCGACTTGAAATATCTTTTCTATATCTTCGTTTCCTTGATCCGGATGGTCTTTATATTCTTGAAAAAGCACCAAAAGAACATCATAGACTGGTTGAAAACGAACAAATAAAGCCGATTCATGACTTTTTAGATGTTCATAGAAATTTTTATTGTCGGTAAGCCAACCTTGATATTCTTTTAAAAGTTTTTCCATATTTTACCCTCTTTAAATATTATACAATAAAAGAAAAGAAAAACCACAGTAAAAATGTGGTTTTTTTGTGTATTAAGCCTTGTTGAAAGAGCCAAACAACTCCATTTTTTCTTTTACAACTTGTTTGATCGCTTCTGTTCCCGGAGCCAATAATTTACGTGGGTCAAAGCCTTTTCCGGCTAAATCTTTTCCGGCTTCGATGTATTTTCTGGTTGCGTCTGCGAAAACCAATTGACATTCGGTATTGACATTAATCTTAGATACGCCCATGGAAATTGCTTTTTTTATCATGTCAGCCGGTATTCCCGTACCACCATGAAGAACTAGTGGCGTATCGCCGGTTACTTTATTGATTTCATTTAATACTTCAAAGTTTAATCCCGCCCAATTTGCCGGATATTTTCCATGAATATTGCCAATGCCGGCAGCCAAGAAATCAACGCCCAAGTCGTTAATCAGTTTGCATTCTTTAGGATCGGCAACTTCACCGTTACCAATAACGCCGTCTTCTTCTCCGCCGATTGCGCCTACTTCAGCTTCAAGAGATATTCCCAATTTTCTGGTTCTTTCTACCATTTCTTTGGTCAATTTGATATTTTCTTCGATTGGATAATGAGAACCGTCAAACATAATAGAAGAAAATCCCGCTTCAATCGCCTTTAATGCGCCTTCATATGAACCATGATCCAAATGCAAAGCCACTGGTACAGTAATGTTGAGCGATTCAATCATGGCTTTGACCATTTCCGTTACCACTTTATATCCAGTCATATACTTGGCTGCGCCCTCAGAAACCCCAAGAATAACTGGTGAAGAAACTTCTTGTGCCGCCAAAAGTATTGCTTTTGTCCATTCTAAATTGTTAATATTGAACGCTCCTACTGCATAACCTTCACGGTATGCCTTATCGAGCATCGGTTTTGCTGATACTAATCCCATAATAATCCTCCTAAATGATTTAAAAATTACTCTATAATTATACTTCTTTAAGGCCTATTTGTAAAGAAATAACCTCTAATAACCGATGGCATAGGCAATGACTAACAAGATGATTGTCAGGATGAAAGTCAATACTTGTAATTTTACCGTCCATTTAAACCATTTTTGATATGATACCGATGCAATGCTTAAAGCAATCAGTAAAACTCCGTTGGTCGGGAAAATGACATTGGTATAACCATCCCCGAAGATGAAAGCCAAAATCGCGATATTGGTTGAAACCCCGATCAAGGAAACCAAAGGCACAAGAATTGGCATTATCAGAACCGCTTTGGCGGAAGCTGAGCCGATGAAGAATTGAATGACGAGAATGATTAGGTAAATGCCCAATACGCCGATGATTGCCGGCTTATCTCCCAAGATGCTTTCAAAATAGTAGAGGATTGTATCCATGATTTCGCCGCTTGTCATGATATATTTGACTGAACCTGCGAAAATTATCAAAATCGCTGCTGGCATAACTGCCAACATTCCTTTCCAAAATACTTTCAAGGTTTTTATCATATCGCCATTGATGATAAATCCGGCCAATAGTCCGCCAAACAGAAAAACCACTATCATCAAGACAATGGTCGGAATTTCTAATTCAAAGATCAATTGCATTAAGGACGCCAAGATAATAAGCGTCAACAAGACAAGAAAAATAATGATGTAAGTTTTAAAAATCTTTTGTTCATTATCGACTTTCTCAGTGAAATCAGTGTTGATATTTTGCCTTTTTTCTTGATCTTCCGTGTAAGTAAGCGATAGTTTTGGATTCTTTTCCAATTTCTTTGCGTAATTAACCAAAAAAGTTGAAACCAAAAAATACATGATTACGAAAACCCCAACCCTGAACAAGACACCGCTGAGAATATTTATACCCGCAATTTCTGAAGCTATGCCTACGGAAAACGGATTGGTAATGGCGCTGGCAAACCCAAAACCAGCGGCTAAAACCGTCAATCCCATCGCCATTAGCGTATCATATCCCATTGATAAAGCTAGAATTATCATAATTGGCAGTAAGGCTACAGATTCTTCAAAAATACCAAAAAAAGCGCCAAAAAGCATAAAAAATAGAGTGATGATTCTAATCAGAAGATGCTTGTTGTGAGAGTATTTATCTACTAATTTTTTAATTATGACGATAACTCCTTTGCTTTTATCCATCACCGTGAAGAACCCGCCGAGAATAAACAAGAACAAAGATATCATGATGACATTCAATCCGTCACCGCTTAGTAAAAGACCAATCGGCGCATAAAAGAATTCCCATATTTTCAAATTGTCTCTTGGC
>JAQVFZ010000109.1 GCA_028697025.1 Candidatus Izemoplasmatales bacterium
ACGCCGTTATTGGCAAGAAGGTCACTGTGTTTTCCCTCTTCTACCTTTATTCCTTTTTCTAGTACGACGATCTTATCGGCGTTTTTTATCGTCGATAGGCGATGCGCTATGACTATCGTTGTTCGGCCTATCTTAACTTTATTCAACGCCGTTTGAATCATGATTTCCGTTTCAGTGTCGATATTGGCGGTTGCTTCATCCATTACTAGGATTGCCGGATTATGAACTACGGCTCTGGCGAATGCAATGATTTGTTTTTCACCGACGGAGAAATTCGAACCTTGGCGTGACACCGGAGAATGAATTCCGTTTTCTAATTTGTCCAGCAGTTTATCACCGCCGATTTCCCTGAGAACTCTTTCAATCTCATAGTCGCTGATATCCACGCCAAATCTGATATTGTCAGCGATTGTACCCTTAAACAGTACCGGATCTTGCAAGATGATACCGATGTGTTGGCGATATGTTCTTTTCGAGTGTGTTTTAATATCCACTCCGTCAATATAAATGTTTCCCATATCCTCAGGTTTCAGATCATAAAATCTCAGCAACAGACTCATTAATGAAGTTTTCCCTGATCCCGTATGACCTACCAACCCCACCATTTGTCCTGGTTCAACTTCTAAATCGATGCCCTTAAGCACCGGATTATTCTTTTCATAAGAAAACCAGACGTTGTCAAAAACAATTTTCCCTTGGTAGCGGTCAATGACTTTAAAATCAGAGTCTTCCTGCTCGCCATCAATGATGACGAACAAACGTTCCGTCCTGACAATGGCGTGCTGCAAGTTGCCGATTTCCCGGAATAATGTTCCCACCGGTTCGATTAACCGCGATAAATAATCGTTATAAGCATAGATGATACCGGCAGAGACGACAAATCCGGCTATATTCAAATAAGAAACACCGAAATATAGAATGATGAAGGCAGTCACAAGTTGACCAATAAGCCTTATCATATTCCAGCCGATTGACAAATGTAGTTTGGTTTCCTTCATTTTTTCTTGCAAGAAGTCTTCAGATAATTGATTGAATTTTTCTGATGTTTGTTCTTCGAAGTTAAAGATTTGCAAGACGGATATGCCATTGATTATTTCATTTAGATTAGCGGTGATCATGGAGTTTTGTTCATTGACTTTAATCGCTATCTTATTCAATTTCTTGATGAAATATCGCAACCAAATATATACAAACGGAAAAATTACGAAAGTCAGCAATGCCAATTTCGGATCAAGATAGAACATACCGATATAGGCGAATATGATTGCCATCGTGGCATTAACCAATAAATTCATGATTGTCGAGAATAAGTTCATCATGCCGCCGACATCATTGATGATACGATTGGCGACTTTACCTGCCGGTTCGGTTTCAAAATAATTCATCGGCATTTTTTGTAAAGACTTGATGGCGTTTAGACGGGCATCCCTGACGATGTTGACATTGATCATCATGGTAGAGATGCGTTGAATATAAGTGAAGAGGATTTGCAAGAAAAACCTTAAAATCAGAAGTACCAACAAGATAATGATAGGATCGATAAACGGCTGATAGAAAGCAAGTACCTCTGACTTTGTCAGTTGTGTTGTCTGATAAACGAATGATTCGCCTTGATTGTTTTTTACGGTAAGCATACTTTCGTTTAGCGATTTTGTCCCGGATTCAACCAAATCATTTATGGCGTAATACTTTCCTTCGTAAATGATGATTGAAAGTACATCGTCTGAAATTTCATCTTGGGTATAATATTTGTCTTGGTAGTTGATGCCTGATGCATTTTCTGTTACATACCAAGGCTCGCTGATGCCGACCAATTGATCGTCAAGAATGGATTTGACAATCAATGGTGCGAATAGTCCCAAGATTTGCACTATTACCATTGCGGTAATGCTGATAGCTAGGTATTTTTTATATTTGGCGATATAACGCCAAACTTTTCTCATTGTTTTCATCTCATCACCTCATCGTCATCTGCTCAATGAATTGGGTTTTATACCAACCATCTTGACGAATGAGCTCTTGATGAGTGCCGCATTGGGTGATTTTCCCCGATTCCAAAACTAAAATCATATCGGCCTCATGAATTGCGGAAAACCTATGGGTGACGATGATATTGGTTTTTCCTTGACGGAATTCTTTTAAGTGATTGATGATGTTGTCTTCCGTCTTGGCATCCACTGCGGATAATGAGTCGTCAAGAATCAAGATTTCCGGTTCTTTGATTAAAGCTCTGGCGATTGATAAGCGTTGTTTTTGTCCACCTGACAAACTAACGCCAGATTCACCGACCAAGGTGTGCAATCCATCGTGTAAAAACATCAGATCTTTTTCAAAATCAGCGATTTTTACAGCTTTATCCAACATTTGAGATGTTGCATTAGGTTTACCAATCATGATATTTTCATCCACACTTCTTCGAAAAAGCATGTGAGATTGAGGAACATAACCAACCAAGTTTCTGATATCTTCTATTTTATATGATTCAATCGGTAAATTATCGACGAGAATTGTACCTTTTGTCACATTGAACTCTCTCAACAATTGGCGAATAAGCGTTGATTTGCCCGCTCCGGTCGGGCCAACAATTCCGATTGTTTCACCCTTTCTAATCGTCATGTTGATATTCTTGATGACGGGGTTTTTATCGAAAGGATATTTAAAGGTAACGTCTTTGAAAGTTATTTCGTTGAAACCTAGAATCTTCAATGAATCAACTTCATCATGAACTTCAGATGTTTGTCTCATGATTTCCTCAAATCTGTCTATTGAGATATGAGCATTGTTTATTTGCGTGAAAATCCCGGATATAGAGGTTATAGGCCCATAAAGCTGGCCGATATAAGCGACGAAGGTAATCAATCCGCCCAAAGTCATATCTTGTTGAATGATGAAGAACGTCCCAAATGAAAAAGCGAGGATATAGGCTATTCCATAGATAATTTCGAACATTGGGTTGAACCAGTTTTCATATCTAACAATGTAACGCCATGACTCTATATCTTTATTGACGGCGTCACTTTGACGTTTTAAATCATTCTCTTCTTGTACATATGCTCTAATGGTTTTTTGCCCTTCAACGCTTTCCAACACTTTTTCGGTCATGTCAGCGTAGATTTCCCGGTGAATCTTAATATATTTACGCTTTTTACTGCGAATTATATTGAGAATGGATATGCCTATCGGCATAATCGTAATTGATATTAAGGTCAGTTTCCAACTGATGGTCGTACCCATTACGATGATGGCAAAGATTATCAATCCAACATTGAAGACGATTCCTTCCAAAAGCGATGTTGCGGCCATGGTAATGGCTTCAAGATCTGAAGTCACCCGGGAAATCAAATCGCCTTTCTCATACATTTCATAAAACTTGGAATCCATATTGAAAAGATGTTTCAGATAATTTTGTCTCATCTTATAAGCGAGTTTCTGTGCTTCTTTTGTCACCATATAGTTATAAAGAAAAGACATCGAATAACGAACGATGGGAATTAATAGCAAAAGCCCTGCAAGCAGATATAAAGTAGAGGCAGTAAGCCTTGATGAAACGATTGTATCAATAGCTTCCCCCAGTAATTTAGCCGGAACTAAAGAGATTATGGAAATACCAATTAACAAAATGAACATTATGGTATATTGTTTCCATTCAGCCTTAATGAACCAGCCTATGTGTTTGATGATTTTCTTCATAAATTCTTTCCTTGAATAATTATTAATGTAACAACTTTAATTATACTCTTGTCTTGAGCAATTTAAAGTTAAATGTGCATGAAAACGTTTCATCGATATCCCGCAAATATAATTATATAGAATTGGACAGAAACGCTTAAAAACCAACAAAAAAGAATCCGAAGAAAACTCGGATTCTAAAGCCTTTTTTTCTTTAAATAAAGAAATACTGGATTACAAAAATTGAGTGTTTGGAACTGTTTCTGTGCTTCTAACGCTATTTTGCATGAGAGTGATTGCAATGCGGACACATGATTTCACTATTTTGGTCAATCTTTGTGATATTTCTAAAA
>JAQVFZ010000110.1 GCA_028697025.1 Candidatus Izemoplasmatales bacterium
CTGATCGCGTCATTGAAATTAAAGACGGTAAAGTATATTTGGATATCAAAAAATAGAAAAAATAAAGGTTTCATTCGGAATTAACCGTTATGAAACCTTTTTTTTATTTTTTTGCTTCGTGAACCACAATTTGCGGGAATGGTATTTCGATGCCATTTTGATCTAAAATTTCTTTTATACCTTGGCGAATCTTTCTTTCAACGCCGTATTGTGACTCTGGCAATGTCTTAGCGACAATTCGAAGATTAACCGAACTATTAGCTAGTTCAGTTACACCAACAACTGACGGAACTTCCAGCAATTCCGGAATCAATGCTTTATATTTTGGCATTTCGGCATTAATGATGTCAATCGTTTTTTGGATATTTTCTCCATAGGCAATACCAAATTCAATAACAGCTACTGAATCAGCAACTGAGTAATTTATCGGGTCAGTAATAGTACCGTTTGCGAATATCTTGATATCATTTTTCCAATTTTGAACTTTTGTCGTTTTTAAACCAATATCAATGACTCGTCCCTTAAATCCATTAATTTCCACGACATCGTCGATATCAAAGTGATGTTCAAAGATAATGAAAAAGCCAGCAATCAAATCCTTGATTAAACTTTGAGCTCCTAAACCGACGACCAAACCCAAAATACCAAGTCCAGCCAAGGCCGGAATTACATCCACGCCCCAAATTGATAAAATTACCAATAAAGCTATAATTTTAACAGTGTAATTTATCAATGAATTTGTGACCTTGAGCATTGTAACTCTTCTTTTTCTGTTGGGTCCTTCACGAAGAGCGCTCTTTTTTAGAATGATTTTGACAATCTTTAAAAGCAATGATACAAAAAGGATGATGACAACACTAATAATAATATCCCCGATTTGTACTAAAATATAGGCTAAAGCATCTTGCCAAAAAGTGGCGAAGAAATCTTCGAATGGAAAATTCCAGACGAACATAATGAATATAGCTCCGCCTAAGGTGAAGAAAAACGAAATAAGATAGATGATTATTAAAACGAACTTGTTGATTTCATCGCCTTTTTTCTTGATATAATGTCTTTCCAAAAAAAAGAAAGCCAATAGAAAGATTACAGTTGCTATCGTTGAGAAAATATTTGTGGTGTTATTTACGAATAAATACATCTTTTTCAACCTCCTACTCTTTATTATTATACCAAAAAATGATTATGTTTCAAACGAATAGAAAAAAAGATTTCCAACGATGGAAATCTTTAAAATTCGTCTAATAAAAAAATGGGTTGTAAGACCTATTTTGCTACAATTAAATACCACTGATCAAACTTGCGCACCCTTCTAAATAATTTAAGTAATTTTGGGATAATCATTTAAAAATAGTTGTGAAAAATATCATACATAATAGAATGCAACAAGTCAAATAAAGTTGATAATCCAAGAATTGCTCCTTCGCTAAATTCTTTTGTTATATTAACAAATTGTAAACCGTATATCTTGGCTAAATAAATAACTGGTTCTATTAAAGTTTTGTTTATTGCGCCACCACCACTCACCGCAATGGTTTTTGGCTTTAAACTCTGTATTAGGTAACGCGCTATCTGAAAGTTAAAATATCGCCCCATATTTAAATCAATATTTCCGAAATCTAGTGCTTTGATTAGCTCTTGGTTTTCATCTAGAAAACCTATTCCAATATTAGTTCCAAAAGAAAAGCATACGCAACCATACTCAGTGCTATCAAATCTCTTAACTGCTAGAGCATGAGCTTCACCATCATTTATGATTTTCACATCCTCACACCTAAATAGTCTTCTAAAAGTATTACTATTTTCATTGTTTATCCAAATTAAGGATGCATTATTTATGCTACTATCTGCATTTACTCTTCCACAAGCTGAAATTGACATTCTATTAATTTTTGGATATTTCTTTTCTATTAACCTCCTTTATTTTATTTTCTAATTATTTATTAATCATATTTGGACTTATCTAATGCTAGTGCATATTAAACTAAGATAAAAATAGATCAATTATATCGCGGGTCCTATGCCATTCTTTCTTACTTTGATTCAAGTATTGTATACCATCCTTAGTTATAGAGTAGTACTTTTTTTTCGGCAAAGAATCCCCGTGACTCCAATAAGATGTAATATAGCCTGCTTTTTCTAGTCGTTGGAATGTTGTATAGAGTGTTGCTTCATTTAAGTAGAATGTTTGATTTGTTTTTAATTCAAGTATTTTATTGATTCTATATCCATATAAATCTTCGTTTTCTATTGTTGATAGAATTATTTTGTCTGTATATCCTCTCAGCATATCGCCAAACAAGATGCTTTTGTTATCATTCATTGAATAATTCACCTAATAAGTAAAAATATTTAACGTACAAATTGGAAACAAGAAAACTAATAGAAGCCAATATTATGGCACCAAGTATGCTTATTCTATATTCAGTTTCCCAAAAAAGTACAAATTGTGTAATTATCAAAATACCGATAATTACTAAACTGAATATATTCCATAATTTAAAGGAGTTTCTTTTCCTTAGCAAAATTGTAAATAGTGACATAACTACATATGATATGTATAACATAAAAATTAGAATAATCGGTATATATAAATTGCTGCCAAAGAAGTATGTCCATGCTAACTCTGTTTCAATTAGAACTAACTCACCTTCAAAAGATGTAGAAGGTATAAATTCATATATACGCACTTTAGAGACTAACAAAAGAAGGAGAAGTAAAAAGGCCCAAAATTGCATAAGGTTTGCTATGATTTTTTTACTCAAGCAAGAATTATGATTATCTTTTTTTAAGTAACTATTAATAAACCATTTTGGAACGTTTAATATTTCTAAATCTTTATATTGAGATTTCATATTAACAAGGTATTGTCTTGTAGGATATCCAATTAATATTGTTTCAAATGCAAGGATGATAAAAAAAAGTAGAAATGGAAACCATACTGGATCTATTTTTGATATCCAGTCAATACTTGATGTACTTTTTAAATCAAACAAAAAGCGAAAGACCCCATCCCAGACAAGACAAGTAGACGAAATTATCAAAACAAGACATATAGGAAAAATATAATTTGCCACTTGACTAATTATTCTCTTTGCATTCTCAGTTCTACCCAATAAATCATAAGTTTTATATCCTTTAAATGAACTATTTAATAACAATAACCATGAAAGCGATGCTATTCCAAAAAGAATATAAGCCCCTGGGCTATATAGAAACAATGCGATAACGCTTAAAAACAACATTGAAAGAATAATCCACATTACCATTCTATGTTTCCTAATAGAGTCATCAAAAAAATCATTTGATATTGTCCGCTTCAAATTGCCTAGATTTGAAATACAAATGTTATATGCATTCATCGAATCATATCCTTTTATTAGCAAGTCGTTGTATCGTTCAATCGTATTTGAAAATATTTCCTCAACTATTTCCTCTTTATTTTGCTTATGCGATGATTCTAATGAAAGCTCAATATATGTTCTAATTCTTTCTTCCATACTTGTTCCTCCTATGCATGTATAGTATATCAACATATACCTAGGCTGTCAATGTATTTATCGAAAAATACATGTAATATTTTGAAAGTAAGTCTCTAAAAAAAACGACTTCTAGAATTGAGAATTCGAGTACTGAAATATGATATACAAATTACTAGCTATTAGTCTGAAAAATCAATATATGATCCTTAAATTGACATGAAATCGTATAAAATCCATTGTAATCATGTAAGTTAATTTTGAGCAAAGATAAAATGCACCTTGATTTTGTTGAAATTGATCAACTCTGATAGGTATGCATTTTGGAATATAGCGGGATTTTCCCCTTTCTGCAAACAAAAAAGGCTCGATACCATTGTTTAATCAAACCTATGCTTATATGTCTTGTCATTACGGAGTTTTACTCTAAAATCGTCCGCGTTCGACGGAGTTTTACTCTATTTCCAACTGAGTTTTACTCATTTTCGGATGGAAAGTATTTTTTTTATGAAAATGGAGCAAGACCCC
>JAQVFZ010000111.1 GCA_028697025.1 Candidatus Izemoplasmatales bacterium
AAACTTCTTGATATTTTTTTTAAACGGAGTATAATTTAAAAACGGCGATATAAGGAGATGAATTTATGAAATTAGTTATTTACGTCATGACACAAACCAAGATATTGGAAGAATTTCTTAGTGAACTCAACACAAACGGAGTCAAGGGTGCAACTATAATCAGCGCTACCGGAATGGCTAGAACACTAGCTAAAAGCGACGATATGCATATGTTTGGATCACTGAAATTTCTATTCGAAAACCAAAGACAGGAATCCAATGTCATTTTAATGGCTTTACCTGATGAAAAGGTAAAAACTGTCTATAAAGTCATTGATACTGTTTGTGGCAATTTACAAGGACCTGATTCAGGGATTGCCTTTACGGTTCCGATTGAAGATACGGTAGGTTTCAAACTATAAACATGAACTATACAGTTCTACTATATACAGCTCTCATCATCGCCACGGGTTTGTTGTTTGGAAAAATAGCCAAGTATCTTAGATTGCCAAATGTAACTGGTTATTTGATTGGCGGGCTTTTGATCGGACCGTCGATATTCAATTTAGTTAAAGAAGAAGCTTTGCCGGGGCTAG
This sequence comes from Candidatus Izemoplasmatales bacterium, assembly GCA_028697025.1. GTDB lineage: Bacteria > Bacillota_I > Bacilli_A > Izemoplasmatales > Hujiaoplasmataceae > UBA2289. The sequence continues at coordinate 576 of JAQVFZ010000111.1, forward strand.
AAATTGTCTCGGTTGTCGCTTTAGGGTTTATTGCCTTCACTATCGGTAATGAACTTAAACTTAAATACTTTAAAAAAGTAGGGGTCAAACCAATTGTCATCGCTTTTTTTGAAGCGACAATAGCAGTCGTTTTTGTTTTTGTCGGACTATTGCTTTATTTTTTGATAATTGGTCAACTAAACGTACAAAACATTCGGTTTGCCTTGGTATTATCCGCCATAGCAGCGGCTACAGCTCCAGCAGCAACATTGATGGTCATTAGACAGTATAGAGCTAGAGGGCCGTTAACTGAGACGCTGTTAAGCGTTGTAGCAATAGATGATTCAGTTGCCGTTCTGTTGTTCGGTATTTTTGTGGCCATAGCGAATGCTTTAGATCCTACTAGAGAAAGTGCTTCGCTTTTTCTGCAAATAATGCATCCGATATTTGAAATTCTGATATCCGTTGGAATCGGCGGTGTTATCGGTTTGATTCTGGTTTTTGGTTGCATTTGGTTCACCGGAAGAGGAAACAGAATATCATTGACAGTAGCTTCAATTATTCTGACGGTTTATCTTGCCCATCTTTTGGGTGGCTCTTCAATACTGGCCGCGATGGTCATGGGCTTTATCTTCACTAACTTCTCAAGTCAACAGGAAAAGGTCAATGAATTGATTTACTTCTTTACTCCACCAATTTATGTCATGTTTTTTGTGCTAAGCGGAGTAGAACTAAAATTGTCTGTATTAATAACAGTGGGAATATTAGGTGTATTGTACGTAATAATTAGAGTTATCGGAAAAATTGTTGGTGCATATATTGGTGCAAAAGTCACCAAAAGCGATGATAACACCAAAAAATATCTTGGTTTCGCACTCATTCCACAAGCGGGAGTGGCTATAGGTCTAAGTTTAGTTGCAACCACTGTTTTAAATCCTGAATTGGGAGCACAAATCCGGGCAATAGTTCTATCGGCTACAGTCATCTACGAATTGACCGGTCCTCTTATTACTAAAATTGTTCTAAAGAAAGCTGGAGAAATTACAGCTTCATTATAAAAGAAGGAGAAATCCTTCTTTTTTGTTAAAAAAATCGATGAATAGTGATATAATATTACTAAATTAAAGATAAGAGGCTGAACTGATGGAATATCTTAAAATCGCTGAAATAAAAGCAACAAGAGGACTTAAAGGTGAAGTCAAAATAAAGTCTATGACCAATATGCAGAATAGTAGATTCAAAATTGGCAACAAACTTTTCGTCATAGAAAACGGCGGATATAAACCGCTGGTCATTGTGGATTATCGAGTGATTAAAGATATCGATGTTCTTACGTTCAAAGGTTATGACGACATAAACAAAATTGAAAAATTTATTGGAAGCGATCTCTTTATTGAAAATGTCAAACCAGATAATTTGGAAGATAATGAGTATTTGATTGAAGATATCGTTGGTTTGAAGGTATATCAGAATCATGTTCTAAAAGGATACGTCAAAGACGTGGTGACTTATCCTCAAGGAGATTATCTGGAAGTAGAAACAGAATACGGATCGAAGCTTGTCCCTTTTAGAAATGAGTTTATCTTAAATCAAACTGATGAAGAAATTACCATTATTGAAATGGAGGGATTATTATAAAAATTACGATTTTAACACTATTTCCCGAGATGATAGAACCAATCATAAATGCATCGATTTTAAAACGCGCTCAAGAAAACAAACTAATAGAGTTTTCCATCATTAATTTCCGTGATTTTTCAACAAACAAACATAAAACTGTCGACGATACTCCATATGGTGGCGGCAGCGGTATGGTCATTTCCGTAGAACCTATCTATTTGGCCTTAAAATCTCTTACCGGAAACACTCGTAAAATATTGATGTCTCCCCAAGGGAAAACGTTTGACCAGAATAAAGCTAAAGAATTGCTGAAAGAAGAACATTTAGTCTTTGTGTGTGGCCATTATGAAGGTTTTGACGAAAGGGTTTATGAATTTGTCGACGAGGAAATTTCCCTGGGTGATTTCGTAATGACTGGCGGCGAAATAGCTGCTTTGGCAATGATAGATGCGATAGTGAGGATGATTCCGGGAGTTTTGGGTTCACAAGAGTCTTACGAAAAAGACTCATTTTTCGACAATTATTTGGATTATCCCCAATACACTAAACCAAGAGAATTTATGGGGTTAAAAGTTCCCGAAGTCTTGTTGTCTGGAAACCACGGTGAGATTGAAAAATGGCGAAAAGAAATGCGTGAAAAAAAGACTAGTGAAAAACGTCCCGATCTATTAAAAAAATGATGTGTTTAACGGAAAAAAATATTTGCTTTAAAGATTGGCATATGATATAATACTTATCGCTGAAAAGAATATACCGTGCCAATGTTCCGCTAGATTACTATGAACACCGGCCTAAGAAAAAGGAGTTGACCAAAATGTCGCAGCAATTGATTAAAGATGTCACACAAGAGTTTGTGAGAAATGACATCCCTGAATTTCGTCCTGGAGACACTGTAGAAGTTGGTGTCAAAATCAAGGAAGGAAACAGAGAAAGAATCCAGATTTTCGAAGGTCTTTGCATTAAAAGACAAGGTGGAGGAGTTAGTGAAACTTTCACAGTAAGAAAAATTTCTTATGGTGTTGGTGTAGAAAAAACTTTCTTATTACATTCACCGCTAATCGACAAAATCAATGTAGTTCGTCGTGGTAAAGTAAGAAGAGCCCACCTTGGATACATTCGTGGATTATCTGCAAAACAATCAAGAATCAAAGAAAAAAGATAACTTTAAAAATAAAGGCGAGAATTTCTCGTCTTTGTTTTTTAAAACAAATGTTAAGTTTTATGAAAATTTTTCATGAAAGCGATTGAATACCTTCAAATATGTGTTAAAATATATTCAATCAATACCTTAAACAAGGAGGTTTTTAGTATGAGCAAAGCCACAATATACAATGTTGCGATTAAGGCTGGAGTGTCTTTAGCAACGGTTTCAAGGACATTAAACAATCCTGAAAAAGTTAAGCCTGAAACTAGAGAAAAAGTTATGCAAGTCATCAAAGAGTTGGGATATAAACCAAATGCTTATGCTAAAGGTCTCGCAAGCAGGAAATCGACAGCCGTCGCTTTAGTCGTCCCTGATATGTCTCGTTCTTCTGTAGCAGAGATGGTTAACGGTATTGCCATAGAAGCGAAAAAATACAATTATTCTTTTATACTTTATGTTCTCAAGGATAAATATGATGACGAAACCGAATTGCTTCAAGAAGTTGTAGCTTCACAGGCAGACGGAATCCTTTATATGAATGATGAAATTAACGAACAACAATACAAAGCCCTGACAATCATAAAGGAAGAATATGGAATCCCTGTTGTTTTGGCCAATACAGTATACCCATACGATGATTATTTAACTACAGTTTCCATTGAT
>JAQVFZ010000112.1 GCA_028697025.1 Candidatus Izemoplasmatales bacterium
TGCCATGAATGTTTTCATTTTATTACCTCCTTAAATTTTTATTAAAGAGCTAGTGGGCTATAAAATAAAAAATGTACCTTTATTATCATATCACTTGTCTATAATTAAGTCAACAATTATTATCCACAGAGAGAAGATATTTTCTAACTGATTTTATCTCCCGGTTTCATCTCTTTGGCGGCTTCTATAACATGCAGTTTTCCTGATTTTTCTTCACCGGCGAGAATCATGCCTTCAGACAAAATTCCTCTTAGTTTAACCGGCTTCAAATTGCAGATAACCAAAACGTTTTTCCCTACCAAATCTTCCGGTTTATAGTCTTGGGCAATGCCGGAGACAATTGTTCTTACCTTATCGCCGGTATTGATCGTAAATACCAGAAGTTTCTTTGCGTCCGGATGAGCTTTACCTTCAAGGACTTTACCGACTCTGATATCGACTTTAGCAAAATCGTCGATGGTTATTTCTGGTAAAATTTCAATCTTTACCTGTTCTTCGACTTCGACTTGAGGTGCCTTGTTTTGTTCCATCATGGTTTTAATTACCAACTCTTCTTTCTCTTGATCAAGTCTAGGAAAAAGATGTTCAGGTTTTTCAACGACTTCATAAGTCGTTTTAAGGCCAAAGTGCATGCTGCAGAAGTTTTGATTGACGCTCTCAATATTGAGCATTGCAAATACCTTCGGTGTTGTTTCTATCAAAACTGGCAGGTACATGATATTAATTAATCTGATACTTTCCAAAAGATGATACATCACCGATTCCAAAACATCAGATTTTGCACTGTCTTTAGCGAGTTCCCAAGGGAAAGTGTCATCGATCAATTTGTTGGTTCTTTTTACCAAAACACTGACTTCTTGCAAAGCGGCAGCCACCTTGAATTCATCCATATTCTTTTGATAATTGTTAAATACATCAAGAGCCACAGCGGTAAGTTCTTCTTCATACTTCTTGTATTCATGGTCGTGTGCTTTCTTAGATACCTTGCCATCAAAATACTTATTCACCATGGAAATGGTTCTTGAAACAAGATTACCGAAATCATTGACCAAATCAGTATTAATTCTTGCCACATAATCTTGAGGAGTGAAGGAACCGTCATTTCCGTATGTCAATTCCCTGACTATATAGTATCTAAAAGCATCCAGACCATATTTTTCGGTCAATTGCTCCGGATAAATTACGTTGCCTTTGGATTTTGATATTTTGGAGTCTTTCATCAAATACCAACCATGGGCGAAAAGACGGAATTTGATAGGAATATCAAGCGCCATCAACATGATAGGCCAATAAATGGCATGAAATCTCAGGATGTCTTTGCCGACAACATGAATAACTTCATCGCCGTTAACCCAATATTTTTGATAGAGGGCGTCGTTTTTTGATCCGTATCCCAAAGCGGTAATATAATTGCTCAAGGCATCAATCCAGACATAAACCACATGGGCGGGATTTGACTTCACTTTGACGCCCCAAGAAAACGCTGTTCTGGAAACGCTTAAATCGTTTAGTCCGGATTTAATGAACTGAACCACTTCATTCTTTCTGGTTTCCGGAACGATAAATTCAGGGTTGTCTTCAATAAACTTGAGTAGTCGGTCTTGATATTTGCCCAATCTCAAGAAATATGTTTCTTCTTTGAGAAGTTTCGTGTCGGCGCCGCAGTCCGGACATTTATCGCCTTCTAGCAGTTGAGTTTTAGTGAAATACGTTTCACAAGACACGCAATAATTGCCGGTATATTCACCAAGATAGACATCATCGTTAGTCAATAATTTCTCAAAGATATCTTCAACTACCGTTTCATGTCTTCTTTCTGTAGTTCTAATGAAATCGTCATTGGTAATTTTGAGATTTTTCCATAAGTCTTGGGATAGCTTGGCATAATAATCCACTGATTCTTGTGGTGTCATATTGTTTTTCTTGGCAACTTCTTCGATTTTTTGACCATGCTCATCGTTCCCGGTCAGAAAATAACTGTCATATCCTTGGAGATTTTTATATCTTTTCAAGGTGTCGCAAAGACAGGTGGTATAAGCCGATCCGATGTGGAACTTTCCGCTTGGATAATAAATTGGTGTAGTTATATAAAATGTTTTCAAATGATTCACCTCTAATATTTAGTAATACATTCTCTTTTTAAAATTTTCAAGAGCTTCTTCGCCTTCAACGTTTTTTACTATCTCGAAAACGAAATCATAAACGGCTCCAGCACTTTTTCCGGTAATAATCTTTCCGTCTGAAACCGCCTTTTTTTCAACGCGAATTGCCTTTTCTCCCATCTCTTTTTCGGTGCCCGGAAAAGAAATGTATTTTTTGTTTTCCAAAAGACCAAGCAAGCCAAATACCGTCGGTCCGGCGCAGATGGAAAATAACCATTTATTCAATTTGTGAAATTCTTTTACTATTTTCCTTACTTCTTCATTCTCTCTTAAGAAATAAGCGGCTCTCCCTCCAGGGATAAATAAAGCGTCATACTCATGAGGCAAAAGCCAATTCATCATTAAAAGATTTGTGACTACGGTTTTATATGAACCCGTCACATTGTCACTACCATTGACGCTAAAAAAATCTACTTGGTATCCAGCTCTTCTCAGCAAAGCGCTAGTACCTAATGCTTCTATATCTTCAAAACCGTCGGCCAATAAACAAGCAATTTTCATTTATTTATCCTCCTTGATTTTCTTTTCCAAATATTCTTGATAAATGATATTTTTTGGTATGTGCGTCATTTCTGAGACTTTCTTCATTGCTTCGGTTTTTTTAAAACCTGAAGCGATAAAGAAATCGACTTGCTCTACGGTGGAAAGCGAATTGTTGAAGGTTTCCTGGTAACCTTCAATTATTATCACCAATTCACCTTTCATTTCATCCAATTCGTCGTATTCGCTGAGATTACCCCTGATTATTTCTTCGAAGGCTTTGGATATTTCTCTGGCAATAACGAACTTTCTATCGCCCAATACTTCGTACATATCCTTCAATGTCGCTTTGATTCGATGAATGGCTTCATAGAATATCAACGTCTCGGGATAGTATTTAATTCTTTCCAATTGGGCAAGACGTTTATTGCTTTTTGCTTCAAGGAAGCCGATAAAGGTAAAGGGGATGGTAGAAAATCCAGACATCAACAAACCTGGCAGCAAAGCATTTGCACCCGGTAATGAAACTACGTTAAAATTGTTTTTGATTGCCTCATTAACCAAAATCAACCCCGGGTCACTCAACAAAGGCATGCCAGCATCACTCACCAGACCAATGTTTTTTCCCTGTTTCAGTTGTTCGATGACCTCTTCAGCTCTTTTCAACTCATTATGTTCATGATATGAAATCGGCGTTTTGTCTATTTGATAATAACTTAAAAGTTTTTTGGTTACCCTAGTATCTTCAGCATACAATATATCAACTGATTTCAAGATTTTCAAGGCTCGATAAGTCATGTCTTCCAAATTCCCAATCGGAGTTGGAATCAAATAGAGGGTTGCTGCTTCATTTTGGTAATTTTTACTTTTGATCATAAGCTTCGTCTCCGAGATGAAATATCTTTAAAGTTTCATCCGTATATTGATTTTCTTGATTATATATATAGAGCGGTTCCACGATTTTCATACTGCCGGTTTTACCATTGTATTTAGCCTCGACAAGAATCATCAAGGCTTCATTTTTAGGTTTCGTGTAGACGAACCTAAGTTTCTTGATGACGAACTTCTTTTCGGCCAAAGCCAAGATTATCTCTTCCAATCTTGCGGCTCGATGAATAAAGAAAAAAGAACCGTTCGTCTTCAATAATTTCTTGGCCTGTTCCAAAATCTCAGTAAAAGTAATTGCTACTTCATGTCTCGACAACGAAAGAAATTCATTTTCATTGACCATCAAATCGTTATCAACTTTGAAAAACGGCGGATTGGATACCAAGATATCAAAACTGCTGGGTTGAAAAAAATTATGGAGATTCTTGATATCCT
>JAQVFZ010000113.1 GCA_028697025.1 Candidatus Izemoplasmatales bacterium
TATGTATTGATGCTTATAGCTATAGTTGTCGTCACTGCCGTCTTTACCAGTTGGGGATTACTGATATCTTATTTTCAAAAGGATTTTACAACCATGTTGACTAATATCATGGCTTTGATGTTTCTCTTTCTACTGCCGACAGCTTTATATAGTTTTGGCGTCTTAAAATCAGATGTTTGGAAATATATCTTATTGATAAATCCAATACAGGCGGCTCAAGAAGTCATAATGGGTGGATTTAAGGGCGTCAATCTTGATTGGCAGTATTATTTCAGTTTGGTCTATCTACTTATTGGCGGATTTTTAAGTTATAAATTTCTTATCGTTCCGTATTTTAATAAATACGCAGCTTCGATAAGTGGAGTGTGATTTTTATGTTTAAAACCATATTAAAATCGGAATTGAAAAACATATTCCGCGACAGCATGTACCTTTTCTTTATGGTCTATCCAGTGATCATGGGCGTTGCCGGATATTTCTTGGTTCCATATTTGAGAGAGACTCTCGCTCCAGGTAATATTATTCCGGAAATCACCGTGATGTTATTCATTTTGATGACCGGTTATATGTTTGGCGCTCTGACTGCTTTTACGCTTTTGGACGATAAAGACGATAATGTCTTGATGAGCCTAAAGATAACGCCGGTGTCAGTAAAACTATACGTAATATTTAAACTTGCGATCAGTTTCATCTTTGGCTTCATTGCAACTTTGGTCATCATTCTCGCAACTGACTTTTTGCCTGGTTCCAGTTTTTGGATTATCTTGATGATTTCAATTCTTGGAGCTTTGCAAGCTCCTGGAGTTGCCTTGATTGTCAATTCCTTCGCCAATAACAAAGTCAGCGGCTTTGCAATCATGAAAATGAGCGGATTGATTTTGATGGTCCCGGTCGTTGCCTTCTTTGTCCAATCCTGGCAAGAAGTGTTCCTAATCTTCGCTCCGGGATTTTGGTCGGCACGACTGATCCAAATGGAACTAATAACCGCAGTTGAAACTAATTTTTCAGTTATGGTCTATTTTATTTTTGGCGTGATCTATAATATTTTGTTCACATATTTATTTATGAAATTATTTTCCAAAAGAAGTAATTTATAGGAGGAAATTATGAGAGTATTAAGTATTATTTTAATTGTCTACGGCATCATTTGTTTCTTAATCGCCGCTCTTAGACCTACCTTTATTATGCAAAGCAAAAAGTTCCAATTGACGGAAAAATACCTTGGTAAGCTTGGCACGATTTTGTTGGTCTTGGGCTTTGGTATAGCGGCTTTAGTTGCTGGCATTCTCATCTACGAATAAAAGATAAAGAGGTCAGTCGACCTCTTTTCTTTATGGAAAAATGATTAATTACAGGTTGGTTCCACTTATTTGCAAAAGTCTGATTTTGGTGCTTTCCTGAACATTACTAGCGCTTTTGATATTAGCGACTTTGATCCAATAATCAAGTGCTACTTCCAAGTGTTGTTTAACATGGGCTGTAGCCAACAGATGGCCAATAGTTCTAAAATAACACTTCATTAAATCGTCCTTTGTTCTTGCCTGAGCATGAATATTGAAAATCATTTCACGAAGAGATTTAAGTCTTGTTTTCTCTTTATTATATCTTTCAAACTCATTAACTGCCAATTTGATTATCACATCTTTCGTGTAATCGTATTTGATATATGAAGAACAATTTTCAAGTGCAAACAGACAATAATCGTAGATTTCATTTTCCGTCATGTTTTTAATTCTTTCTAAAAGTACAATCCTTAAATCATCATCGTCGATTATCTTGATTTTCATAATCGTCCATTCTTTTCATAGATGACAAAAACCTGATTATCGGCATTTACTTCACCAACAGATTCATTATGAATGAATACTTGTTGATTGTTTTTTTGGATCATGACAAAATGACGGTAGTGGACATATTGTCCGATTCTGAAACTGTTCAAGGGATCGAAACCAATTACCTCTTCACAAAGATGGACTCTGGGATTTGATTCCAAGATAGTCGTGATGCGATTGGTAATCGCTTGATAATACTCTACCAAGAAATTCAAGTCCAGACTTGTTTGTTCATAAAATATGGGTTGCGGTTTAATTTCCGAGAACAGTATTTGATATATCGGTTTGGTTTCCTCGCCAATTTTATGGATATAGTTCAAATCATATTTGTCTTTTACAAGTAACATCAATGCTCCTATTTCATAGGAAATGCTCCTGGAAGGAATGTAATTTCTGATATTCTTTATGGTGTTTTTAAGTTGGTCATAAGCTTTTTGATATTCTAGGACATCAAGCTGTTTTAATACTTGAAGTTCAACATACCTTGCCATTCCTTCTACTGTTTCGATACCTTCTTCATAGTATAATTCGTTGACATAATCGCTTCTTCTTTTTTCTCGATAGGAAACAAATTTTTCTAAAGCTTCCTTGTCGTCTTCATCACATGCTTTCAGCAATAATCTGGTTTCATCATATTTCAAGGATATATTGTATTTTTCGTACAAGTACCCTAGTCCTACAAATTCATTGGGAAATCTGATTTCTTTAAGACTCATCTGCCAAGCGTGAAACATCTCATGGACAATCTTGCTGGTCAGAACATTGAAATGAACATAGATATTCTCAATATTCCAGATTGCAAGGTACTTGCCCTCAAAAATGATGGCCGTGTTACCGGTAAAACGATGGTCATGAGCGATAATTCTGTCTTTCATTACGACTATTTTATTATTATATAGTGCAAAGTCATATGGAGAAAAGTCAGGATAAATCCTTGAAAAATCGAGACTGGTAATTTTCTTGTCTATTGCCTTAAATAATTCTACTAGTTCTTTTTTGTTATTTTTCATTTTCAATAACCTCTATAGATATTGATTACATCTTCAATTATATCAGACAATTATAGGTTTATAAATGTTATAATAGATAATACTATAATCCAGGAGTTTAGGTAACTTATGATCAAATGTCCTTTGTGTGGTTCAAACACCAGCTATTACCTTTCGTTTCGCCATAAAGATTACCGAAGCTGCAATCATTGCGACTCGGTCTTTCTTGATGAAAAATTTATCATTTCGAAAGATAAAGAAATGAAAAGATATTCCCTGCATAACACCAGTATCAATGATTCAGGCTATCTTAAATTTATCAAGCCCTTACTGGATTATGTTGTACAAAAATTTAAAAATTCAGACAAGGGTTTGGATTTTGGCTGCGGTAAAGAAGGTGTGGCAGCCGAATATTTAAATACTAACGGTCCGTCGGTTGACTTGTACGACCCTTATTTTCACGATAACAAGCATTTGTTAAGTGAAACTTATGATTTTATCATTTCAATTGAAGTGGTTGAACACTTCAATAATCCTGATAAAGAATTTGCATTATTGCATAAAATGCTAAAAAAGGGCGGCCAACTAATATTAATGACGGATTTATTCACAGAAAACACGAACTTTTCAAACTGGTATTATAAAAACGACGAAACTCACATTTTCTTCTATAGTCCCAAAACTTTTCTCTATATCAAGGAAAAATATGGCTTTGACTCATTAGTTGTAAGCAATCGGTTGATAGTATTGACTAAATAAAAAGTCGGCTTATCTAGAAGTCGACTTATTAAATTACTTTTTTATCATCTTAATTGTAAGTACAACGATTGTTATAATTGCAAACAATGCGGTAATAATTGTTACAACCAAAACTGCGATTGAAACTTCTCGGGTCAAGAAAGAATACCACGGTTCATAAGTGTCAATATATTGATATAACGGAATGATAATCATTACCGCAATCATTAAGATAACAAACGAGAAAGCCAAGAGTATTATTGAATGTTTTTTAGTCATAGTTCGTAAGTCTCCTTATTGGCCAAGAGTTATTTAGTGGTTTTTGATGATGAATGAAGGACTAGAGATAAAAAGATTATTATAATGACAATTTTTATATATTATACCATTTACTA
>JAQVFZ010000114.1 GCA_028697025.1 Candidatus Izemoplasmatales bacterium
GATTCAGGTACAGGCGTTGCCTTCACGAGAGACCCTTCTACAGGCAAGAATGAACTTTACGGTGAATACTTGTTCAACGCTCAAGGTGAAGACGTAGTTGCTGGTATCAGAACGCCAAAACCGATTTCTGAACTAAGAGAAGACAATGAAGCTTTGTACAATGAATTCCAAGAAATCGCTCATAAATTGGAAAAACATTATAAAGATATGCAAGATATGGAATTTACCATTGAAAAAGGTAAATTGTACATGTTGCAGACAAGAAATGGTAAAAGAACTGCTCAAGCAGCTTTAAAAATAGCTATTGACATGGTTGAAGAAGGACTTTTAACCGAAAAAGAAGCAGTACTCAAAGTTGATCCAGGTCAATTAGACGCATTATTGCATCCACAATTTGAACCTGAAAGTTTGAAAAAAGCTCATGTAATCGCCAAAGGTTTGAATGCATCTCCGGGTGCAGCTACCGGTAGAGTGGTATTTACAGCTGAAAGAGCTAAAGAAATGGCCAAAGATGGAAAACCGGTTATTCTTGTCAGACAAGAAACTTCACCGGAAGATATCGAAGGCATGGTTATCGCGAGCGGTGTTTTGACTAGCCGTGGCGGTATGACATCACATGCAGCGGTTGTTGCCAGAGGTATGGGAACTTGCTGCGTAGCTGGTGCTGGTAGTGTAAAAGTACACGAAGAAAAGAAATATTTCGAAGTTGAAGGTAAAAAATATCATGAAGGCGCATGGATTTCACTTGATGGTTCGACTGGACTTATCTACGGCGAACAAGTCAAGACCATGGACGCTACCGTTAGCGGCGACTTCGCTAAATTGATGGCATGGGCTGACAAATATCGTGCATTGAAGATCAGAACCAACGCCGACAATCCTAGAGACGCTAAACAAGCTTATGAATTTGGAGCTGAAGGTATCGGATTATGCCGTACTGAACATATGTTCTTCGAAGGCGAAAGAATCAAAGCAATGCGTGAAATGATTGTTTCCAATACTCTTGAAGAAAGACAAAAGGCATTGGCAAAATTACTGCCAATGCAAAGACAAGACTTCATTGGTCTTTATGAAGAAATGCATGGTCATCCAGTAACAATTCGTTACTTGGATCCACCACTACATGAATTCTTGCCAAATGAAGATGAAGACATCAAAGAATTGGCTAAAGAAATGGGGCTTACATTTGATGATTTGAAAGCAACTGTCGAAAGCCTTCATGAAACCAATCCGATGTTGGGTCATAGAGGCGTTAGACTTTCCATCACTTATCCGGAAATTGCCGTTATGCAAACCCGTGCGGTGATCGAAGCTGCTATCGAAGTAACTAAGAGAGGTTTGAAGGTTGTTCCGGAAATCATGATTCCACTTGTAGGTGAAGTCAAGGAATTGAAGTACATCAAAGACATCGTTGTTAAGACAGCTGATGATATCATCAAGGAATCTGGAGTTAAATTGGAATACCTTGTCGGTACGATGATTGAAATTCCTCGTGCAACCTTAATTGCTGACGAAATTGCTAAAGAAGCTGAATTCTTCTCGTTCGGTACTAATGACTTGACACAAATGACATTCGGGTTCTCTCGTGATGACGCTGGCAAGTTCTTGGCCGACTACTATGACAAGAAAGTCTTCGAAAGCGATCCATTCGCTCACGTTGATGAAAAAGGCGTCGGTAAATTGATGGAACTTGCGGTTAAAGGCGGACAACTCACAAGACCTAATATCAAGTTGGGTATCTGTGGCGAGCACGGTGGCGACCCAGCTTCAATTGATTTCTGCCATAAGATTGGTTTGAACTACGTATCATGTTCACCATTCCGTGTACCAATAGCTAGACTTGCGGCCGCACATGCTAATATCAAGAATCCACGCAAATAATTTAAGCTTTGAAGAGTCTGATTAATCTCAGACTCTTTTGTTTTTACAAAGAAAACCTTGTCACTCGGTTGACAGCGAGAGTTTTTTTTACTATAATTAAATTGTACTTAGTCAGTTGGAAATCACTCATACGCGACGCACAATTATTAAAAGGGGATCAAGGTTAGCTTTGTGTTGAACGCCTATTAACTTAGGAATCCTAAAGAGTTAACAAGAGATACCCACGTAGAGGGTAGATGTAGTCTGCCAGAGTGATTTCCAAGTGATTAAGTATATTTTTTTCGAAATTTCGGGTGAGTTATCATGTTACGAGTAATCAGTGGCAAATACCGTTCCAGGCAATTGAAGGAAGTTAAGTCAACCTCCACTAGACCAACCACAGACAAGAATAAAGAAGTGCTTTTCAATACCTTGGGTCAATATTTCTCTGGCGGCAGAATGTTGGATTTGTTCAGCGGGAGTGGAGCGATCGCAATTGAAGCCTATAGCCGCGGTTTTCAAAAATGCGATCTTGTGGAAAATAGCGCTGAAGCCTTGAAAACAATAAAAGCCAATATCGATAGTTTGAAAATACCGGCTGAAGACTTGACGGTTTTCAAAAAAGACGTATTCGCTTATTTGGCTCAAACAATGGAAAAATATGATTTGATTATCGCTGATCCGCCATATAAACTCAATCGCTATGAAGAAATGATAGATTTGATAACTTCTAGACAGTTGCTTAATGATGGTGGTATAATGGTTTTAGAATCAGATAACACTTATGAATTGAATGAGGAATATCCTGATTTAAGAAAATACAAAGAAAAGATTCTCGGCAATTCAAAATTCACATTTTACATTAAGGAGAAAACATAAGATGAAAATAGGTTTTTATCCAGGGAGTTTCGATCCAATTACCTTCGGGCACTTGGATATCATCACCAGAGGAGCAAAACTATTTGACAAGCTCTATATCGCCATCAGTATCAATCCCAATAAGAAAACGATGTTTACCAATGACGAAAGGGTGGAATTGGTAAAAGAAGTAGTTAAAGATTTTAATAACATTGAAGTAATTAAATCCGACATGTTGACGGTGGAGCATTGCAAGCTACTGGGAGCAAGCCACATTCTGCGAGGTTTAAGGGCCGTTACCGATTACGATTATGAATTTCAGATGACTAATTTCAATCATGAAATCAGTCCTGACATTGATACCGTCTTCTTGATGACGCAAGGCAAGTATTCTTTCCTTTCCTCATCTTCTGTAAGAGAACTGGCGCTATTTGGCGGTGATACAGCTCCATTCGTACCACTGATAGTAAAAGAGGCAATTACGAAAAAGTTGAAGAATGCAAAAATAAAATGAGCAAGTTTGAACATAGCTTAAAACGCTATGTTTTTTTATGAATTTTGCCTGGAAATAATGACATTTAAGGCTTTTGGGTGTATGATAATTATGGATTAAGGAGAGTATAACATGAAAAAAAGTTGTCCGTTCAGAAGCGGTTTCTTCAAGATATTGCCGGCACTGATACTAACCATAGCTATCAGTTTGGTAATATTTCTTTTATCTCTAATCGGAAAAAATTCTGGTTATTTTGTTTTTTGGGGAAGATCAAGCAATAGTTTTGCGGCTCAATTGGCTCAAAATTTCATTCGTTCCACCGTTAATTTTAATTGGACCTTCATTGCGCTTTTTGCCTTTGTCATTTATATTTATGCGACAGAATTCAAAAACAAGAACTATAAAGGATTGGTTGCGGCCTTGGCTTTATATGGAGTCCATTGGCTGTATGAAATCACTAACGCCATCATTCATTCTGCCTCTGGCTATGCTTTATGGACAGTCTCGGGGACCAGCACAACTTTTATGTTGTTGATAGGCGTTTCCTGGGAATTGTCGATGATGTTCGCAGTAGCGGGATTAATCATGAGCAAACTACTTCCTGACAATCCGAAAAGCAAGATTTTGGGAATTAACAATCGCGTCTTTTTTGCGATTGTAAACGCAGCTTTCTTTGCGATTTTCGAAATTTTCTTGGCAGGCACTAGAGCTTTCATCTGGGTTTATCCTTGGT
>JAQVFZ010000115.1 GCA_028697025.1 Candidatus Izemoplasmatales bacterium
GTGGATTTAAAGGCATTACGCTTGATTGGCAATATTATTTCAGTTTGGGCTATCTACTCATTGGTGGATTTTTAAGTTATAAATTTCTTATCGTTCCGTATTTCAATAAATACGCCGCTTCGATAAGTGGAGTGTGATTTTTATGTTTAAAACAATTTTAAAATCGGAACTCAAAAACATTTTCCGTGACAGCATGTACATATTCTTCATGGTCTATCCGGTTATCATGGGTGTCGCTGGATATTTCTTGGTGCCATATCTTAGAGAAACACTGGCTCCAGGCAATATTATTCCAGAAATCACCGTGATGTTGTTCATCTTGATGACAGGCTATATGTTTGGCGCTTTGACTGCTTTTACACTTTTGGATGATAAAGACGATAACGTCTTGATGAGCCTAAAGATAACGCCGGTGTCAGTAAAACTGTATGTGACATTTAAACTTGCGATCAGCTTCATCTTTGGATTTATCGCGACGTTAGTCATCATTCTTGCAACTGACTTTTTGCCTGGTTCAAGTTTTTGGATCATCCTGATGATTTCGATTCTTGGAGCTTTACAAGCTCCTGGAGTTGCCTTGATTGTCAATTCATTCGCCAATAATAAAGTCAGCGGCTTTGCAATCATGAAGATGAGCGGATTGATTTTGATGGTTCCGGTCATTGCCTTCTTTGTTCAGTCCTGGCAAGAAGTTTTCTTGATTTTCGCTCCAGGATTTTGGTCGGCTCGTTTGATTCAAATGGAACTGATAACTGCGCTTGAAACCAATTTTTCAGTTATGGTCTATTTTATTTTTGGAGTGATTTACAATATTTTATTCACATATTTATTTATGAAATTATTTTCAATAAGAAGTAATTTATAGGAGGAAATTATGAGAGTATTGAGTATTATTTTAATTGTTTACGGTATCATTTGCTTCTTGATTGCAGCTCTTAGACCTACCTTCATCATGCAGAGTAAGAAGTTTCAGTTAATGGAAAAATACATTGGAAAACTAGGAACAATCCTGTTGGTCTTGGGCTTTGGAATTGCGGCTTTAGTTGCAGGAATTCTCATCTACGAATAAAAGATAAAGAGGTCATTTGACCTCTTTTCTTTCCGTTTTATAATTTAGTCTTTGTTGAAGAAACTTATCTGTAAAAGCCTGATTTTGGTGCTTTACTTAATGTCGCCGTTACTCTTTACATTAGCAACTTTGATCCAATAATCAAGTGCGACTTCCAAGTGTTGTTTAACGTGGGCTGTAGCCAATAGATGACCTATGCTTCTCAAATAATTTTTCATCAAGTCATCATGGATTCTCGCTTTAGCGTGAATATTGAAAATCATTTTTCGAAGAGAATTAAGTTTTGTTCTTTCTTTGTTGTATCTTTCGAACTCATTAACTGCCATTTCGATAATTACATCTTTTTCATAATCGTAATCGATGTATGAAGAACAGTTATTAAGTAAAAAAATGCAGTAATCATAGATTTCATTTTCAGTCAAATTTTTAATTTTCTCAACTATTATTGTCCTCAAACTATCATCGTCAATAATCTTGATTTTCATAATCGTCCATTCTTTTCATAAATGACAAAAACACGATTATCTACATTTATTTCGCCAACAGACTCATTATGGATGAATACCTGTCGGTTGTTCTTTAATATCATGACAAAGTGACGGTAGTGGACATATTGTCCGATTCTGAAAGAATTCAAGGGGTCGAAACCAATGACTTCTTCACAAAGATGAACCTTGGGATTTGATTCAAGGATAGTTGTGATTCGATTGGTTATCGTTTCATAATAATCAACCAAGAAATTAAGATCCAAACTCGTTTGTTCGTAAAAGACGGGTTGAGGTTTGATTCCCGTAAACAATATCTGGTATATCGGTTTTGTTTCCTCGCCGATTTTATGGACAAAGTTTAAATCATATTTATCTTTTACCAGTAACATCAGCGCTCCTATTTCATAGGATATGCTCCTGGAAGGAATATAATTCCTGATATTCTTTATGGTATTTTTGAGTTGGTCATAGGCTTTTTGATATTCCAGAACATCAAGTTGTTTCAATACTTGAAGTTCGACGTATCTTGCCATACCTTCTACTGTTTCAATACCTTCTTCATAATATAATTCGTTGACATAATCACTTCTTCTTTTTTCTCGATAAGAAACAAACTTTTCTAGAGCTTCTTTATCTTCTTCATCATATGCTTTCAGCAATAACCTAGTTTCATCATATTTAAGTGAGATGTTATATTTTTCATATAAGTAGCCTAAGCCCACAAATTCATTGGGAAATCTGATTTCTTTTGAATCCATTTGCCAAGCATGAAACATCTCATGTACGATCTTGCTGGTAAGAACGTTGAAATGCACGTAGATATTTTCAATATTCCAGATTGCTAGATACTTACCCTCAAAAATGATGGCCGTGTTACCGGTAAAGCGATGGTCATGAGCGATAACTCTATCTCTCATCACAACTATTTTACTATTGTAGAGGGCAAAGTCATATGGTGAAAAATCAGGATAAATCCCTGAAAAATCGAGACTAGTTATTTTCCTGTCAATTTCCCTAAACAATTCTACTAGTTCTTTTTTGTTGTTTTTCATTATAAATAACCTCTATAGATATTAATTACATCTTCAATTATATCAAACTATTAAACGTTTATAAATGTTATAATTAATAATAAAACTTATCCGGGAGCTTAGATAACTTATGATTAAATGTCCATTGTGTGGTTCAAAAACTAGCTTTTACCTTTCTTTTCGCCAGAAAGATTACCGAAATTGCGACAATTGCCACTCGGTTTTTCTTGATGAAGAACATACCATATCCGAAGAAAAAGAAATGAAAAGATATGAGTTGCACAATACCAATACTAATGATTTCGGCTACCTTAAATTCATCAAACCTCTATCGAACTATGTTGAGAATAATTTTACCAATAGTGATAAAGGTTTGGATTTTGGCTGCGGCAAAGAAGGTGTGGCAGCTGAGTATTTAAGTTCTAAAGGATTATCTCTCGCCATGTATGATCCCTATTTTCACGATAACAAGCATTTATTGAATGAAACTTATGATTTTATTATTTCTATTGAAGTGATAGAACACTTCAATAATCCTGACAAAGAATTCGCATTATTATATAAAATGTTGAAAAATGGCGGTCAACTAATCTTAATGACAGATTTATTATCAGAAGATACGGACTTTCTAAACTGGTATTATAAAAACGACGAAACTCACGTGTTTTTCTATAGTCCAAAGACGTTTATCTACATCCAGGAAAAATATGGCTTTGACTCCATCGCTATTAGAGAACGATTGATTGTTTTGACCAAATAAAAAAACGGCTTATCGAAAAGTCGTCTTTTAAAATTATTTTTTAATTAATTTAATTGTAAATACAATCATTGATACAAAAGCAATCAAAGCGGTAATAATTATAATTACTAAAACTATTATTGAAGTTTCAAGGCTCAGGAAAGAATACCATGGCTCATAGGTGTCTATATATTGATATAGTGGAATGGCAATCATAACCCCAATGATCAATATAATAGTCGATAAAACAAAAAGGATTATTGATGTTTTTTTAGTCATAGTTAGTAAGTCTCCTTATTTAATGGATTGTAATGGGTAAATGACAGAGATAAGGGTTCAGTTCAATAATGACAATTTTTATATATTATAACATTTACTCAGATATTATGAAATGCCTGTTCTTATTTCTTATAAATCCAATCATCAAGAACTCTCCAAATAAAAAAAGATACTTTGAGTTAAAGCATCTTTTAATCGTTAAATCTGTCTTGTCATTACGGAGTTTTACTCTAAAATCGTCCGCGTTCGACGGAGTTTTACTCTATTTCCAACTGAGTTTTACTCATTTTCGGATGGAAAGTATTTTTTTTATGAAAATGGAGCAAGACCCC
>JAQVFZ010000116.1 GCA_028697025.1 Candidatus Izemoplasmatales bacterium
CGTTCAAATTGCCGGATATATGGTTTATCATGCCAAGTTGGTTGATTCGCTTGATCAGGCAATCTTGAAGGCAAAAGAAAATTTACACAATGGCTTGGCGCTTGAGAAGTTTTATGAATTTATTTCTGCCCAAGGCGGTAAAATCGATGATTTGGATGAATTTGTCAAAGTTAAAGAAATCGTTCCTTTCCTTGCCAAAAAATCCGGTTACATCAAGACGATAAAAGCATTGAATATCGGCCTGGCTTCGATGAAACTCGGCGGCGGCAGAGAAACAAAAGAAGACGATATTGATCCTATGGTCGGTTTGGTCCTGAGTAAGAAAGTCGGCGATTATGTGGAAAAGGGAGAAACTTTGCTTTATATCTATGCCAATAAACCGATTACTCAAGAAATTTTGACAATGCTTGAAGAAGGCTACGAAATAATTGCACAAAAAGTGAAAAAACAGCCGATTATCCATGAAATCATTGTTTGAAAAAAATATTCAAACCTATGATTTGCATTAAAGATTAAATATGTTATAATTGAATCAAGAAGAGGGGAGCTTGGGGTACCGGGCTGAGAGTATAACTATTCTGTTATAGACCTTACCTGATCTGGATAATGCCAGCGTAGGAGTATTTAAACTACTTATTAGGTCCCTTTTTAGGGACCTTTTTGTATCCCTTTAATTAATGGAGGAAAATATGAAAAAAGATGTAAAAGTTTTTGCGGAAGTAGCGATTTTAGTTGGAGTGGCTGTGGTACTGGATGTTGTTTTTGGTCTATTGTCGGCTGGAATTTTCCCGTGGGGTGGATCGATATCCCCGGCGATGCTACCCATCTTCGTCATAGCTTATCGCAGAGGAGTTAAAAGCGGATTGTTTTCTGGTTTCATTTTTGCAATCATTCAACTTTTGATTGCGGGCATGATATCGAGCGGAGTAATTGCTGCAATACCCGAATCAGATTATATCGGTCCGAGTTGGTTGAAACTAATCTTGGTCTATTTGTTGGATTATCTTATTCCTTTCACCCTTTTGGGTTTAGCCGGTTTATTCAAAAATGCTTTGTTAAAACTAAAGCCTTTCATTTATGGTATCGTTTTTGCGTCACTGATTCGCTATCTTTCCCATGGCATTTCCGGAGTGTTGATATGGGGCAGTTACACCAGTTGGTTCAACGAAACTTATAATGCCAATGTCAGCCCTTTTGTTTATTCTTTCGTAGTCTATAATTTGCCTTACATGCTTGCATCCACTTTATTATGTATCGGCGTCGGTATAATTCTTTTTAAGAGAAACTTATTGAAAACCAACCTTTAGAAAGAGAGACTTTCTCTCTTTTTTTTATTGTTTTTAGCACTCAAATATTGACAGTGCTAATATTTATGTTATAATGTTAATGACGATAAAATTTAGGAGGACATTATGAGTAAAAAAACTATTGAATTTAAAACCGAATCCAAACGTTTATTGGAGTTGATGATTCACTCAATTTACACAAACAAGGAGATTTTCTTGCGAGAATTGATTTCAAATGCTTCGGATGCGATTGATAAATATCATCTCTTGAGTCTCACAAATGAAAATCTAGAAAAACGTAACGATTATGAAATTCATCTGGAAGTTGACAAAAAACATCGAAAACTTAAAATAAGCGATAATGGCATCGGCATGAACTATGATGAATTGATTGAAAACATTGGCACAATCGCTAAAAGTGGCACGTTGGAATTCTTGAAAAACATGAAAGAAAAAGAAATCAAGGACGATGATTTAATTGGCCAATTCGGTGTCGGGTTCTATTCCGCTTTCATGGTTTCCAGCAAAGTTGAAGTCATAACCAAATCAGCTTTGAGCGATAAAGCTTATAAATGGATTTCCAAGGGTGAAGAAGGTTTTACCATCGAAGAAACTACCAAAGAAAAAATCGGTACCGATATTATCTTGACCATCAGGAAAAATGAAGGTGATGAAGAATACGATGAATTCCTGGAAGAATACAAAATCAGATCCTTGGTCAAAAAATATTCTGATTACGTTAAGTACCCAATCACTATGGAACATGAATTGAGCGTGCCTTTGAAAGATGATGAAGGCAAGGAAATTGAAGGCAAGTACGAAACTAAGATTGAAAACGAAACCATCAATTCCATGACTCCAATCTGGAAGAAAAACAAGAATGAAGTCACCGAAGAAGAATTGAATGAGTTCTATAAAACACAATATTACGATTACACCAATCCTTCTTTCAGCATCTGGACTAATGTGGAAGGGGCATTGACGTATAAATCAATCGTCTTCATTCCGGAAAAAGCACCACAGAATCTCTACTCGGAAAAATATGAGAAAGGCTTGCAATTATATGCCAAAGGCGTCTTTGTCATGGACAAATGCAAGGAATTGGTTCCGGATTACTTAAGATTCATCAAAGGTTTGGTAGTAAGCCCTGATTTGAACCTCAATATCAGCCGGGAAATTTTGCAACAAAACCGCCAACTGACATTGATACAGAAAAATTTGGAAAAGAAGATTCTCAATGAATTGGAAAAAACACTGAAAAATGATAGAGATAAATATCTAAAATTCTGGAAAGAATTCGGTGTGAATATTAAGTATGGTGTCTATGATAATTTTGGTATGAATAAAGAATCTTTGCAGGATCTATTATTATTTGAAACTGTAAATGAAGAACAAATGGTGACGCTAAAAGAATATAAAGATAAGATGCCTTCTGAACAAAAAGAAATCTATTACGGTTCAGCCCACTCCAAGGAAGCAATGAAAATTTCCCCACAAATGGATGTTGTCAAGAAGAAGGGCTTTGACGTATTGGTCTTGACAGATGAAGTCGACGAATTCATGATCAGTATGCTGAACGAGTATGACAAAATGAAATTCAAATCAATCAACCAAGGCGATCTCGACATCCTCGACGATGAAGAAAAATCAGTTATCAAGGATCTGGAAACAAAAAACAAGAGTCTATTGGAAAAACTGAAAGAAGTGTTGAATGATCGTGTCAGCGACGTTAAATTATCCACCCGGTTGACTGACTCGCCTGTTTGCCTTGTCAGCGGTGACGGTTTGTCATTCGAAATGGAAAAAGTAATGAATCAATTGCCAGGAGAGAAAAATCTCAAAGCGGAAAAAATCCTCGAAATAAATCCTAAACACGAGTTGTTCCAAGCGATTGACAATCTTTATCAAACCAATGATGAATCGATAGCTGATTATGCAGAAATTCTTTATAATCAAGCTTTGCTGATTGAAGGATTGGAAATAAAAGATCCTGTTGGTTTTTCCAACAAGATGGTCAAAGTCCTAATCAAGGCAGCCAAGAAAGAAAGTAACTGATGATGGAAGAAGTTCTAAAGAAAATTAAAATTGAGTTTTTAAATCTTGTCAAAGAAAAAAAGATTAAGATAAAGCATAAAATTCATCATAACATGGATGTCTTGTCTTTAATTCCAGTGGATAACTCGCGTAAAAGGAAAATAAGCATAGATTTTGTTTTACTTACAAATGAGAATGCTTTGGATCTGAAGCTTGTTTATTCGCAAAAGAAAGAAAGCAAAGATTTTGTTGAAACAGTTTTTCCATTTTCATCTTTGCTTAAACAGGGGACTTTGCCGATGATTTCTGAAGAAGTGCTTCCGGAAATTAAAGCAAGTTTTAACTACACTGTTTCTGAAGGAAAATTAAAATCGACTATTTCACCAATGACGCAAGCTCAAACCTACATCAGAATCATCAAAAAAGACTGGAATTCAATCTTGAATTATCTTGATACAATCTAAAAATTATAAGGGGCTGTAAGGAAATGAAGATTTTGTAATCTTCAGGGACTTAAGGGTCCCTTTTTCTTTTTTCGTTAAGTAAAAATGTGGAAAACCATAAAAAAAAGCGCATTTTAAGCGCACGAAAAAGAA
>JAQVFZ010000117.1 GCA_028697025.1 Candidatus Izemoplasmatales bacterium
CCATTCTCACCGAGAAGCGCATGAATTTCGCCCTTTCTTAAATCAAAGTTGACATGATCGTTAGCTAAAATGCCAGGAAATTGTTTAGAAATATTGCGCATTTCAATTATCTTTTGCATATACATGTCTCCATTTCTATTGATATGCATTTTTTATAAAAAGAGAGGATAAGAATTATAAGTTATCCTCATCCTCTTTTTTATATCGAAAAATATTATCCGAAAATAATGACGTTTACAGATACTTCGTCAGTTTCAAATTGTTTTGAAGCTGTACCGTCATCGCCGAATTCACCGATTACACTACTTACTACGTAAGTTTCATCGACTAATTTAGCAAAAAGAGCATCGTAATCAGCTTTAGTGAAGTTGTCAAATTTTGAGAAATCATCTGGCATACCAACACCACCGTCAGCAGCGCTAAGAATTACAGATTCTCCACCAAAATCTCTCTTCCAAGTATTATCTTCGTAAATAGCTGTAAGAGCTTGTTCAACTGATAAAGACAAACTCTTCATAGCTGAGGTAACAACTGTAGGAGAGTCAGCGCTTTGATCAACGTCAACACCGATTACAAAAGCTTCAGCGGATTCTGCAGCAGCCATAACTGATTGACCGACAGCACCACCACAAGCGAAAATTACTTCTGCACCACTGTTATACATAGAAGCAGCAGCGGTTTGAACTTCTGGAGTAGCTTTGAAGTCGCCAGTGTATAGATAATCGATTGTGATTGCATCAGCAGCTAAACCTAATTCTTCAGCGGCTTTAGCAGCACCTTGAACAAATCCATGACCATATCTTTGAACAGCTGGAACAGCCATACCACCCATGAATCCTAAATGTCTCCAACCTTCTTTAACTGAAACATATCCGGCTAAGAAACCAACTTGTTCTTCAGCGTAGAAGATTGAATAAACATTGTCTTCGAGAGTACCAATTGGAGTGAAGTTAGCATCAGTTGCATTTGCTGGATTACCGTCAAGAATAATGAATTTTACCTTTGGGTAGTCATGTTGAACCACGTTAATAGCAGGTTCGAATAAGAAACCAGGGGTAACGATGACAGTAGCTCCATCGGTAATTGCTTGAGCGATTGCAGCGATGTATTCTTCATCTGTTGCATCGTTAGGTTTCAAATAATCATATTCGATTCCCATTCTTTCAGCGTAAGCTTTAACGCCTTCATAAGCACCTTGGTTGAAAGATTTATCGGTGATATCACCTTTGTCGGTGATTAGAACGATTTTTTCTTCTTCCAAATTAATTGTGTTGCAACCAAATAGAGCGATTGCTGTGAAAAAAGCTAACAATAAAACTAAAAACTTTCTCATTTCATTTCTCCTTCTTATTTTATTTCATATATCTAATAAATATTATAACACTTGAAAAGGCTTACTTCAACAACAAATAGATATTTTTACATAATTACAATGATAAAAGAAACATATTTTTTTGTAAATTTCTTCCTATTGTTAGATTATTCTTTCTCGGTATATTGAATGAAAATCTCGATGGCTGCGTCTATAATTTCTTTCTCGACATGATCCAAAGTATCGTTTTCAGTATGATAAACACTGGATCTGGTTTCATTACTCCAAGGCATTCCAATTAGTGTCGTGGCTTTTATTCCAATCTTTGCCAATTCACCAGCATCGGTTCCCCCAGTTAGAAAAGCTATTGGCTTTGAAATAGCAGGATAATTATTTTGTTTTGCTATTTCGACCAAATCATTGGCTAATGCACTATCTAGTTTCACGGTATTGTTTATGTCGCTTGTTAAAAAGAACATGTCCTTTAGTGCGTACGCACAATCAGTGTTAAGTAGATAAGTCGGGATTTTGTTGAAATCTTCCCTGTGTTTTTTGGCAAATGCTCTAGCTCCTCTTAAGCCCTCCTCCTCAGCATCAAAACTAGCAATGATGATTCGGGTGTTACTCAAACGATTATCACTGAAATATCTCCCGATTTCTACAGCCATAGTACTAGCGATAAGGTTATCTCCAGCTCCTGGAGTAGATTTTTTGGATGCGAAGAACCACATTTGCATGATTAGTAGTAAACCCAAGCTCAAGAATATGTTAAATATCAGTGTCACCAAGCTATAGTTAAACAATTTGATGATTATTGGGGCGAGAACCATCACAAGAACAAATGCGATTGAACCTGTGACTCTCAAATTATATAGTTTTGGTTGATGGATGAAGAAATTAAAAACTCTAGCACTATCATGATGGCCGCTAATAATCACTTGTTTTTTGACTTCACCGGTCGGTTCAATATAGCCAACTACATTAGTAGCTTTCTTTTTGGGAAAGAAAATATCAATTATAGGCAAATAAAAGAAGAATTGAAGAACCAAGATTAAAATGCTGAAAATTGCCAATCCTAAAGAAATTAACGGAAATCCGAGCCACAAGAATCCTACCGCCAAAACATAAGAGATTACGAGAATTTTTATCCAACCAAGAAATGCTCCCTGATAGACATTGAATTCTTCTAAATCTGATTTATCAGCATATTCGTCAATCTTATTCTTAATCATTTTTGCAGCGGCATTAGTAGAATCATTACCCGCTAATCTAGGCCCGTGTTTGTCAATAATTTCCTGAGCGAAAGCAAATGCATTATCTCTAATTTCCTTTGTTTTTTTCACAATATATTGCCTACCATTTCCATAATTTTCTACGGATTATTTTATCACAAGAAAAAAATAATTAATACTACTTTAAAAAAACATGTAATAATGTTTTAATTTTAATATAGACATATTTCTGGAGGATTTTTTATGAAACCAACTGCTACACTAATTTTAGAAAACAATAAGGAAATAGTTATTGAACTATATCCGGATATTGCCCCAATAACAGTCAATAATTTTATTGATCTTGCCAATAGGAACTTTTACAACGGCACTATATTCCATCGCGTTATAAAAAACTTCATGATTCAAGGCGGAGATCCTGAAGGTACGGGAATGGGAGGTCCGGGATATAAAATCAAAGGAGAATTCAAAGCGAATGGCATTAGCAATGATTTAAAGCATGCAAGAGGTGTCATATCCATGGCAAGATCTCAGGATATGAATTCTGCTGGGTCACAATTCTTCATAATGCATCAAGATGCACCACATCTTGATGGATTGTATGCCGCTTTTGGTAAGGTTGTTTCTGGAATTGAAGAAGTCGATAGGATTGCCACAGTTAAAACCGACCTGAGAGACCGGCCGGTTGAAAAGCAACAAATAATAAAAATAGTCATAAATTCCAATGAATATAACCAGAAGTAGGACTAAAAGAGATAGTTTTTCATTTTTTTTCAATTGAAATGTTTTATTGTTTTTAAAAAGTGATATACTGAAGAAACAGAACAAAACATTGGAGGAAATTATGGGATTTAAACAAGCTTTTAAAAAAGAAGCAGTCAGTTTAAAAAGTTTTAAAAAAGTTTATGAAACTGTCGCATTTCTTGTCTTTGCAGTTCTAATCTTTCAACAATTATTTTACTTGGTAGTCAATATCATTAATTTTGGCAATTTTGGATTTTTCTCAGTCAACAATTTTTGTACAAGTAATTTACAAGGATTTGTTGCTCGAATAGTCGGCATTAACAATACCAG
Source organism: Candidatus Izemoplasmatales bacterium (assembly GCA_028697025.1). Classification (GTDB taxonomy): domain Bacteria; phylum Bacillota_I; class Bacilli_A; order Izemoplasmatales; family Hujiaoplasmataceae; genus UBA2289. The sequence continues at coordinate 3,619 of JAQVFZ010000117.1, forward strand.
TGTAGTATTCATGATTTTGGGAATATTGGCTTGGTTTGTCTACTATTTCTTTTTGTACCTATTGGTTTTCCGCTTTGCGCAAAAACAAAAAATGGCCAAATGGACATGGACTTTGTTTGTAGCGTTTGGACCGACTATTCTATTCGTTCCTTCATACATTTGGTTCATACTCTTTGCTTTTAGGAAACCTTTGATGATTATGTTGAAGAAAATTCTCGTAGAATTTCATGAACAGGAAATTCCTGAAGAAGATGAAGATGAGGAAGAAAT
>JAQVFZ010000118.1 GCA_028697025.1 Candidatus Izemoplasmatales bacterium
CTAATTCATTGACATAAAGCATATTGGCTTCAGCCATCGACAACAATTGATGAAGCGGACTGAGTCCGACCGAAATGCATAATGCATCACAAGCAATCTCTTCATCGGAACCGGCAATTTCATTCCAGTTCTGATCAAGCTTGACAGTAATCACTTTTTCCAGTTTATCTTTGCCTATAGCTCTCTTAACCGTAGTATTGGTCAAAATCGGCACTCCTAATCTCCTCAGTTTTGAGGCATGGACACCGTATCCTCCGATTTTGCCGGCAGCTTCCACCAAAGCTTTTACTTTGACGCCCGCCTGAATCAATTGATACGAAACAATCAAACCGATATTTCCGCTTCCGACCATTACCACTTCTTTACCCGGTAAAACTCCATGGATGTTCATTAAGGTTTGTACAGCACCAGCTCCGTATATTCCCGGTAAATCATTGTTTTCAAACGCCAAGAATTTCTCGCTAGCTCCTGTAGCGATGACAATTGCCTTGGCTTTAACCTTAAAATACCGACCATTTTGATAGACGGTGATGATGTTGTCTTTATATAAACCCACTACAGTTGCATTTAGATAAATCTCTGTATCGGTTTTTTCCAAATCTTTTATTAAAATCTTCGCAATCTCAATCCCTCTTACTTTAGCGTATTGGGACTCAGAACCAAAGAACTTATGTGTTTGTTTGACTAATTGACCGCCAAGAGCGAAACTTCTCTCGAAAACGGCAACTTTCATTCCCGCTTCAGCGGCTATCTTACAGGCAGATAAACCCGCAGGTCCCCCGCCAATAACGACCAAATCTTTTTCAATCATTGATAATTACCTCATGCAATTCGTTTTCCACTTTCATTCCCTCTTCCAAAAGAGTCATGCAAGTCTTTACATCCTTAATGTCATTGACAGTCATATTACATGAACCGCAATTACCAATCGCACAATAAAAGCCTCTTGGTCTTTCATGGATGACGCTCTTGGAAAATTTCATTATGCCGTTGTCAACTAAAGCTGCGGCAATGGTATCGCCGTCATAGCCAATCATGTCCTGACCGTTAAAGGTGAAATGGATTATGTTTTTTTTCTCGAACTTTAAAATTGGATGCTCATCTACTCTCATTTTTTCACCACTTTCTTATCCAAAAAATATTGTATCATAAAGCGCTTACATTTAGTAGGATAAAATTCAAATATTTTTCCATGCCAAGGATAACAACTTAACTCCCTCTTGCATTTGTTCGAAACTCAAATTTGAGTATCCGAAAACAATGGTTTTAACCCCTTCGTCTTTTGGTTTTCCAATAAAATATTCGTATAGTCCGTATACTCTTAAACCCTTATTTTTAGCCATTTCCACCAAATCTATTTCCAAGTATTCAGTCTTGATTCTTATCAAGAAATGCAGTCCGGCTTCTTCTCCCATAACCACAAGTTTTGACTTCATATCACTCTCAAGCAAAAGTTTCAATAAATAATCTCGTTTTTGTTTATAATTGTTCTTCATCCGGTTCAGGTGTTTTTCATACTCGCCCAGGGCAATGAACTTTTCCAAAATCAATTGATTGACAGTTGGTACCGAGGAACTGAAAAACCCTAAATTATCATGATACACTTTAATCAAATTTGCTGGTAATACCATAAAACTAATTCTAAATGCCGGAGCCAAAGTTTTGGAAAAAGAGTTCATGTAAATGACTTTATCGAATTTATCTAAACTCTTCAGCGCGGGAATCGGATTGCCGGAAAAACGAAATTCACTATCATAGTCATCCTCGATGAGATAGCGATTATTGTTTTCATTCGCCCATCGTAGTAGCTCCATTCTTCGTTTTATCGGAGTTACTATTCCCGAGGGAAACTGATGTGACGGCGTGACATGCACGACGTCACACTTTTGTTTCAACAATTCATCCAAGCAAATCCCTTCATCATCGAGTTTGATTGCTTTGACCTTTACCCCATATGCTTGATAAAGCAGATAGTTCTTCAGATAACTCGGATCTTCGACGGCATAAGTCTTGTCTTTCCCGAGCATCAATGTCAACAATAGAATCAAATGTTCGGAACCGCTGCCGACGATGATCTGTTCAGGCAATGCTTTTATTCCGCGATAGGAAAAAAGAATTTCCGCTATCTTTTTCCTGAACTCATACACCCCGAAACTATCGCCGCGATTAAGATTGTTTTTCAAATTATCCAAAACGACGTCTCGTTCTATCTTTGCGAACTTCTCATAAGGAAAACTTTCGCTATCGACTTGATTAGTCTTGAAATCCACCAAAAACTCATCCTGCTTAATCTGCTGATATTCTTGAATCGGCAAATGCTTTCTGCTGGAGAGAAGTTCGAGATCAGTCGTTACAAAATAGCCGACTTTAGGCACTGAATTGATATAGCCTTCAGCCAAAAGTTGGCTATAAGCCGATTCAATTGTGGTCTGCGATATCTTCAAATGATTTGCCAATTTCCTTTTGGAAGGCATCTTTTCATTCTTCTTTAGTTTTCCTTCACCTATTGCTTGTTTTATTTGTTCATAAAGCTGTTCATAAAGCGACGATTCACTTTGTTTATCCAAAAAGAATGTCAACATAATCTGACCACCTCATTTTTATTAAAACTGATTATTTAAAAGATATCAGTTATAGGTATAATATAATTGAATAAAGACATATTGTCAAGTGAAGGTGAGGTAATGATATGAATGAAAGATATTTATTGAACAAAGAGTTGGCGCAAATGTTAAAAGGCGGCGTCATCATGGACGTAACCAATGCCGAACAAGCGAAGATTGCTCAAGAAGCTGGAGCTTGTGCGGTAATGGCGTTGGAAAGAATCCCAGCTGACATCAGAGCTGCTGGTGGTGTTTCAAGAATGAGCGATCCTAAGCTTATCAAGGAAATTCAAGCCGCTGTGACTATCCCTGTCATGGCTAAAGTGAGAATCGGTCACTTCGTTGAAGCGCAAATTCTTGAAGCTCTGGAAATCGACTACATCGATGAAAGTGAAGTATTGTCACCGGCTGATAACATCTACCACATCGATAAAACCAAATTCGCAGTACCTTTTGTCTGCGGAGCGAGAAATCTAGGTGAAGCCTTGAGAAGAATTTCTGAAGGAGCAGCCATGATTAGAACAAAAGGCGAACCAGGTACCGGTGACGTGGTTCAAGCCGTAGATCACATGCGTTTGATTCAAAGCGAAATCAGAAACGTCGTTTCTTTGAGAGAAGACGAACTTTTCAATAAAGCGAAAGAATTGCAGGTACCACATGATTTGCTGAAGTTTGTTCACGACAATGGCAAACTCCCGGTCGTTAACTTCGCAGCTGGCGGCGTTGCAACTCCAGCGGATGCAGCGTTGATGATGCAACTTGGGGCTGAAGGCGTATTTGTCGGTTCAGGAATTTTCAAATCCGGAAATCCGGCCAAAAGAGCCCAAGCAATCGTCAAAGCCGTAACCAATTATAACAATCCAAAAGTCTTGGCTGAAACTTCCGAGAATTTAGGCGAAGCAATGGTCGGCATCAACGAAGATGAAATTCAAATCCTAATGGCCGAAAGAGGAAAATAATCTATGCGTATAGGCGTCTTGGCATTACAAGGAGCATTTATTGAGCATCAAAGGATGCTGGAAAAACTCGGAGCTGAAACCTTCGAGATCAGAAATTTGCCGGATTTAAACCAAGGGATGGACGCTTTGGTTTTACCGGGCGGTGAATCGACGGTCATGTATAAAATCATGAAAGACCAACAGATGGTTGAACCGATTAAAAACCTGATTGCTGGCGGTTTACCTGTTATGGGCACCTGCGCGGGATTACTGCTTCTAGCAAAGAACATCCATAACTGGGAATACCCATTT
>JAQVFZ010000013.1 GCA_028697025.1 Candidatus Izemoplasmatales bacterium
TTAGAATTATGAATAACACAAAAACAATAAACTACAAAAATTACTTAAATGATAAAGGAATAACCGATATTTTAAAATGAACAATTTCAAATATCAACTTTTATCACCAAACGTTAGTTTTTTTTTGTCCAAAGTATAGTCGGTTGACATAATATTATAATAATATTATAATTGATGTTGGATAGGAGAGATGTTATATGAAAACTGTATATATCAAGGGTATTTGTTGCAAGGGCTGCGCCAAAGAGCTTGAAGGAATATTTGAAAGAATATATGGTATCTCCGATGTTAAAGTGTCTACCGAAAATTGTACTGTGACTTACGAGGGATATGTATCAAATAAAGTAATTCTGGAAGCTTTGGAAGGAACAAAATATCAGGTAGAGAAGATTGTTTCCAAATAAAAAGCTCTAGCGAGCTTTTTTAATTTTGTTGTCTCAAGTTTGTACTTGGAATATATTTTTTTAATGTTATAATGTAGTAGACCGATTGTAATTAAGAAGGTGAATTTTTTGGAAAATCTAATCAGAGAATTAGTTGAACTTGATAAGCAAAAAAGACTCGAGATAAAGAAACTTGAAGAAGAAAAGTCTAAATTTGGGTCTTTTTTACGTGAAGAAAGAAAAAGAATAGAAACTGAATATCAAGCAGAGGCTAAAAAGATTTATGATAAAAGAAAAACAGAAGTCGATAAAATCATAAGTGATGCACAAATAACAGCAAAAGTCGATTTTGAGAAAGACTTGCTTGACTTGAATCAAACTTATGAAAAAAATAAGGAAGAATGGATTGAAACTTTATATCAATATTGCATTGATAGCAAGTAAAGGAAAGTAACAATGCCTAATTTCGCAGGGAATTCAATAATCTCTAAAGCTAAGTCGATGTACAGTAAAAGACTTTTTCCGACGGATTATGAAGAATTATTGAAATTTAATAGCATTCCTGAAATTGTTGCATATCTAAAAAAAGCTGACAAGTATACTAACACATTGGATAAAGTTGTGGATTACTCTTTGCATCGCGGTCAATTGGAAGATTTGATTAAGAAGAGTTATTTTAACAATGTTGCTAAACTAGTTAATTTTGTCAGTACTAAAGATAGAAAGTTCTATGAAATAGATATGATTAAGCGGGAAATTGAAATCGTATTATCAAGCTTAAGATCAATTATTTCGGGAAATATTGAAAGTTCAATCAGAGATTTACCTTTATTCTTTAGAAAACACGCCAGTTTTGATATAGAAGAGGTAACCAAGTCTCTGACTTTTCGTGATTTGTTGTTTAATTTAAAAGGCACGAGGTATGAAGAAATCATAAGACCTTTTTATGTAGAAGATCCAATCGACGTCAAATATACCGATATTGAACAAGCGTTATTTTTGGTTTATCACAACATTGTTATCGAGCGGATAAACACTTACTTCACTGGCAAGGTTCATAAAAATCTGATGGACATCTACCAAACAAAAGTTGAAGTCGACAATATAATAAAGATTTATCGTCTTAAAAAATTCTACGATGCGACTGAAGATGAAATCAAAAAAGCCCTTATTTGGGAAAATATCAGAATGAAAAAAGCTGATCTTGAAGCTTTAATCAGAATCGAAGATCCAAATGAAGTTCTGCTGAATATCTCACAATCCGTTTACCAGTCTTACATCGATGAAGATGATTATGTATATATCGAATATCAAGCAGAGAAAATCAAGTATAATCTTGCAAAAAGATATATGTATTTTTCGACAGTGCCGGCGATTGTATATACTGTTTTCATTTTTCTTAATGAAATAGAACAGAAAAATATCTTCAATATCATTGAAGGTATCAGGTACGATATTAAAAAAGAAGACATTCGCAAGATGTTAATATATTGAGGTGAAAACAGATGGCTATTGCTAAATTAAAACTATTTAATATCTCATCTACCACAAAGAATATTGATAATGTTTTAGCTCGCCTTGTGGAAATTGACTATTTACACTTGGTTCCAGCAAGTGAGATTGTTGATAAGGTACATGGTTTGCAATCATATTCAACCGATAATCCTTGCAATATTATTTTAAAAGAGATAATGGATATCGAGAAAAACTATAAAATTAATATTCCCCTGAAAGAAGTATGTTCTTTAGATTATTCACTTGAAAACATGAGAGATTACATCCATTCGACTCATGAAAAAATCAATCAGCTTTCGCTTCACAAAAAGGATACTCTTGATTTAATCAAAAAATACCAGGATGCTCTCACTCAGGTCAATAATATTGAAAACCTCAATATTCCTTTAGATGATTTGTTTTCATGCGAATACCTGAATGTCAGAGTTGGTAGAATTCCTTTGGACAGTATCGAAAAACTTAATTTTTATAGCGCTAAACCTTTTATTTTCCAGACTTTTCATGTCGACAGAGGTTATGCATGGTGCCTTTATCTAACTACTCAAGATGGTGAAAGAGAAGTAGATAATATTTTTTCTTCATTATTCTTCGATCGAGTTCATATTCCTGATTTCGTTCACGGCACACCTATAAGCGCCCAAGCAACCTTGAAAATGGAAATTGAGGTCGCAGAACTGTCTCTGCAAGAAATCGAGGAAGATATTCAAAGCATTATAAAAGACAGCATGGACAAGTTGTCGGAAGTAAAGAACGAATTGCTATTCTTGGCTAAACTATATGAAGCAAAAAAATACGTAGTCGGGCTGGGAAATAAAATTAATATCAATGGCTTCATTGAAGTCAATAACATCAAAAAACTTGAAGAAGTTTATAAAGACATGACTGATGTGGAAATTGAAGTCAGACCGCCTGATTATGATAAACGTCTTACACCACCGACAAAGTTAAAAAATAATTGGTTCACAAGACCTTTCGGTATGTTTGTGGAAATGTATGGCGTTCCTAATTATCACGATATGGACCCAACACCAATTGTCGCAATCACTTACAGTTTGTTGTTTGGTATTATGTTTGGCGATTTAGGACAAGGATTGCTCTTGATAGTGTTGAGTTTCTTACTTTACAAATTAAAAGGCATGAAACTTGGAGAAGTGGGAATTAGGATTGGAATTTCATCGGCAATATTCGGTTTTCTTTATGGTTCATTCTTTGGCAATGAAGAGATTTTAACGCCTATATTTACCAATGTTTTCGGATTGCCGGGTAAACCAATTCATGTAATGGATTCAAATTTTACGATGACGCTTTTGATAGCAACGGTTGGATTAGGTTCAATATTAATAGTTACAGCCATGATATTGAATATCATTACTTCGCTAAAACGCAAACATTATGCGGAAGCGTTCTTCTCACATAACGGTTTTGCAGGATTGACTTTCTATGGATTTGTATTGGTAACAATCGTATTGATGTTCACATCAGGATACAGTTTGTTACAACCACTTTTCATTGTACCTTTTGCCATCTTACCGATTTTGGTAATCATGTTTAAAGAGCCTTTGGAAAGATTGATGCATGGACACAAAATGTTTCCTGACGGTTTGGGTGGTTTCATAACCGAAGCGTTCTTTGAAGCTTTTGAAGTCGTATTATCTTACATTACCAATACCATGAGTTTCTTGCGTGTCGGCGGGTTCGTGTTGAGTCATGCCGGAATGATGTTGGTCGTCTTTACCTTGATGGAGATGATGGGTGGCGTTTTTGGGCAAATTCTCACTTTGGTTTTGGGTAACTTGTTTGTAATGGGACTTGAAGGGTTAATCGTAGGTATTCAAGTTTTGAGATTAGAGTTTTACGAAATGTTTTCTAGATACTTTGAAGGAAATGGAATTCCTTTCAAATATAATGTTAATTAGGAGGACTTAAAAAATGTTAAGTAAATTGGAAATTATTCTGCCATTAGTATTAGTGGTATTGATCACACTACCTTTAGTAAAAGTTTTTATGGGAAAAACAAATAAAAAGTCAGCTAAAACAAGACTATATACCCATGTGTCTTTGTTCTTCGCGCTTATCCTATTTGTTTTCATCTGGCAATCAAGCAGTTTATCTTTCTTCGCAGCTGAAGGCGATGTTACTGAAGTAACTGGATTCGCCGGATCTATCGCGCAAGGTCTTGGATTTATTGGTGCGGCTTTAACTACCGGAATGTCAGCTTTAGGTGCTGGTATCGCCGTAGCTGCGGCAGCTCCGGCTGCTATTGGAGCTTTTTCGGAAAACGAAAAGAACTTCGGTAAATCATTGATCTTCGTTGCTTTGGGTGAAGGGGTAGCTATTTACGGTTTGTTGATTTCAATTTTAATTATCAATAAGTTATAAAAAGAAGGGATTTTCATGAAATTCTTTTTGATTACTGATAATAATGATACTTTAATGGGAATGCGCCTTGTAGGAATAGAAGGCGTTGTTCTTCATGACCGACATAAGGTTTTGATGGAAATTGAGAGAATTTTGCATGACGAGACGATTGGCATATTATTAATCACTACTAAATTGGTTGAATTATGTCCAGATGTCATCTCGGAATTAAAGCTCAAAAGAACAAAACCATTAATCGTCGAAATTCCAGATCGCCATGGACCTTCAAAAATCGGTACTTCTATCGACGAATATGTCAGTGAAGCCATCGGCGTTAAACTATGAGGTGAGTTATGCCATACTTTAATAATAATGATGACGCTTATCGCCTGTTTTCTCGCGATATATTGCAAAAGGCGGATGAAGAAATTAATCGTTTGAAAAAAGAAATTTCCGACAACAAGGAAAAGAATATCAAACGTATTGAAGCAGAAATTCATTCCAGGGTTTTTAGAAATCTGGAGATAGACATCAATGATTTGAACGCTGATTTCAGCGCTAATTTAAGTCGCGTTAGAAACGAGTATACTCGGATTTTGATGAAGAGAAGAAGAGAATTGCTCGATTCTATAGTCGAAGCGGCCAGAAGTAAGTGCATTGAGTTTGTAAGCACTGATAAATATCCAAAGTATATTGATACAAAACTGGCTGGCATCAGCGAACGTTTCGGTAAAAAACCTGTTGAATTCAAGGTTAAAAGAAACGATAAGGTCGCTATTGATAAAATCAAAAACAAGTTCGAGGGAAATTATGAAATAAAAGAAATCAACGAAATCGAAATCGGTGGTTTCTCCGCTATTTGTTATGAAATGGGAATTATGCTTGACGAAACAATCGACTCTAGATTGCGTGAAAAACAATTATGGTTCTACGAGCATTCTGATTTAGCTTCTAAGTAGAGATTTGAGGTGTTTTTATGAATGAAGTTTACTCTATTAACGGTCCGGTAATTAAAGTAAAAAATGCTAAAAACTTTAAAATAATGGAAAAAGTTTTTGTTGGAAAACAAAAACTTTTAGGTGAAGTAATTTCCATTAATGACGACCATACGGTAATTCAAGTCTATGAATCAACTACGGGGTTGATGAGAGGCGAGAAAGTATATAATTCAGGCGAAGCAATTTCGGCTGTTTTAGGACCTGGTTTGTTAGGAAACATCTTTGATGGAATCCAACGCCCTTTATATTCAATTTTTGAAGCCAACGGAGCTTATATCAAACCGGGAACAAATGTTGATTGTTTGGATATGAAAAAAACATGGAATATCAAGATGAAGGTAAAGACCGGAGATTATATCCGTTTTGGCCAAATATTCGCTGTTGTACAAGAGACTTCATTGATTGAACATCGCCTTTTGGTTCCAAAGAATGTCATTGGCGAAGTGATTATGGCTAAACCTGATGGTCATTATAGTTTAGAAGATGTGGTCGTTCAAGTCAAAGACAAGAATGATACAATCCATAATCTTAGCTTGTATCAAAAATGGCCAATCAAGGAACCGCGACCTATCGCAAAAAGATTACCTCTCACTATTCCATTGGTATCCGGTCAAAGAGTCATCGATACTTTATTTCCAATTGCCAAGGGCGGTAGCGCTGCTGTACCTGGAGGATTTGGGACAGGAAAAACAATGATGCAACATCAATTTGCAAAATGGTGTGACGCAGATATCATCGTTTATATCGGTTGTGGCGAACGCGGGAACGAAATGACTCAAACTCTTGATGAATTTACAGAACTTATAGACCCGAAAAGCAACAAACCACTAATTGAAAGAACTGTATTGATCGCCAATACGTCAAATATGCCCGTAGCTGCGAGAGAAGCTAGTATTTATACAGGAATTACAATAGCTGAATACTATCGCGATATGGGTTATCATGTCGCTTTGATGGCGGATTCAACCTCCAGATGGGCTGAAGCTTTAAGGGAAATAAGCGGACGTTTGGAAGAAATGCCTGCCGAAGAAGGTTTTCCCGCTTATTTACCAAGTAGGATATCCCAATTCTACGAACGTGCAGGATATGTCAATACTTTAAGCGATTCATCAGGATCCGTTTCTATTGTCGGCGCTATATCTCCACAGGGAGCCGATTTTTCGGAACCGGTAACGCAAAATACAAAGCGATTTGTTAGGGCATTTTGGGCTTTGGATAAAGAGTTGGCTTATGCCAGACATTATGCAGCAATAAACTGGAATCTGAGTTATTCCGAATACATTGGCGATCTAAGCAAATGGTACAACAAAAACATTAGTACTGACTTTTTAGAATCAAGACAAAGATTCATTACTATCTTGGCTGAAGAAAATAAATTGATGGAAATTGTTAAACTAATTGGTAAAGACGTTTTGCCTGATGACCAAAAGCTGGTTTTAGAAATTGCCCGAGTAATCAGGGTTGGCTACTTGCAACAAAACGCTTTCCATAAAGACGATACATTCGTTCCGTTGGAAAAACAGCTTAGAATGATGAAGTTGATCTTGTATTTGGAAAAATCAGCTTCTAACATTTTAAAAGAAGGCAAAGCTTTCAGTTTACTGCAAAAAAGCAATATTTTTGAAAAAATAATTAAAGTAAAATATGATATACCGAACGATAATTTAGACATGTTCGAGGAATATTATAAAATAATTGACGAATCACTGAGTCAAATTAGATAAGGGGGTCGGAATATGAATCTGCAATACATAGGATTAAAAGAAATAAACGGACCTTTAATCTTTCTTGATAATGTCAAAGGCATCGGTTTCGATGAAATGGTTGAAATAAGACTGGAAAACGGAAGCGTGAGACATGGTAGGGTCGTCGAAATCACCGGTGACCTCGCGGCCATTCTGGTTTTTGAAGGCACCAGAGATTTGTCTTTGACAAATACAGTAATAAAATTCAACGGAAAACCAATGGAAATTGGTTTATCCAAGAATGTTTTGGGCCGTGTTTTCAACGGTATCGGTTCTCCGATTGACGATTTGGGTCCTGTTTATGTTGATGAATATCGTGACATCAACGGCGAACCTCTTAATCCCGTCTCAAGACTTTATCCGAAAAACTATATCAATACCGGTATATCTAGTATTGATGGATTGACGACGCTTATTCGCGGTCAAAAATTACCGATATTTTCCGGTAGTGGGTTGCCTCATAATGATTTGGCGGTGCAGATTGTCAAACAAGCAAAACTTACCGGTAAGGATGCGGATAAATTCGCTGTTATTTTTGCGGCAATGGGCGTGACTAACGATGTCGCGAATTATTTCCGCAGATCATTTGAGGAAGCTGGGGTCTTGGATAACGTAGTTATGTTTTTGAATCTTTCCAACGATCCAATCATCGAAAGACTATTGACTCCGAGATGTGCTCTCACAACAGCTGAATATTTGGCTTATAAGCATAATATGCATATTTTGGTGGTTATGACAGACATGACTGCTTATTGTGAAGCTTTACGTGAATTTTCTTCAAGCAAAGGTGAAATTCCGGGAAGAAAAGGGTATCCGGGATATTTATATTCTGACTTGGCATCACTTTTCGAAAGAGCGGGAATTATAAAGAATGCTAAGGGATCCGTTACACAAATTCCAATTTTGACTATGCCTAATGATGATATTACTCATCCGATTCCCGACTTGACAGGTTACATTACCGAAGGCCAAATTGTTTTGGACAGAGATTTGCATCGACAAGGAGTATATCCACCGATTGGCGTATTGCCGTCACTGTCACGCTTGATGAAAGACGGTATTGGTGCGGGTTATACAAGAAAAGATCACCAACCTTTGATGAATCAGATTTTTGCGTCCTACGCAAAAGTTATGGATGCCAGAAGTTTAGCTTCAGTTATCGGTGAAGATGAACTGAGTACCACTGACAAAAGTTATATCCAGTTCGGCAAATATTTTGAAAAACATTTCATATCTCAAGGTATGATCAATAGAGAAATCAGGGAAACTTTGGATTTGGGATGGAAGTTATTGTCGATATTTCCAAGAGAAGAACTGGATCGGACCGATGATAAGATTCTTGATGAATTCTACAATCATGAAGTGGCAGTCTCACAATTTGAACTGAATGATGATCTAATTATCAAAGAATTGTCAAACGAGGAGAATTAATATGGCTCAGAAACAGATTTTTCCGACCAAAGGCAATTTGTTGGCTCTGAAAAAAACTGTAAAATTAGCTGAACTCGGTTATGAATTGATGGATAGAAAAAGAAACATTCTGATTAGGGAAATGATGAAACAAGTTGAACGAGTTAGAAGTTTGAGAAGCGAAATAGCTTATATCTATCAAAGGGCATATTTTACTTTACAGGAAGCTAATATTACGCTTGGAGTCATAAATGACATTGCCAAAGCCATTCCTATCGATAATAATCTGGATATTACTTATCGTTCGGTAATGGGGGTGGAAATTCCTAAAGTGCTTTATGAAGAGGAAGATATTAAAATTCGTTATGGTATTTCCAGTACAAATACCAAGTTTGACTATGCTTACAAGAGTTTTCTTAAAGCCAGAGACTTGACATTGATATTGGCAGAGGTCGACAACAGCTTATATCGTTTGGCAGACGCCATTAGAAAAACCAGAAAAAGGGCTAATGCACTGAAGAATATCGTGATTCCGGATTACAAGCTTAAAATCAGATTTATCAGCGATACTTTGGAAGAAAGAGAACGAGAAGAATTCACCAGAAGAAAAGTTATCAAATCCATGCAAGAAAAAAAACTTGCCCACAATTAGAAGATATTTCTTGACTAAAAGGTGTAAATATATCATAATATTAAATGACTCTTTAGGGGTGTGGTGTCAACGGTAGCACGACAGTCTCCAAAACTGTTTGTACGGGTTCGAATCCTGTCACCCCTGCCAATAGGAGTCAAAAATAGCGCATATCATTTAAACATTTGTTTCGGCAAATGTTTATTTTTTTTATCAAGAACGAATTTTGGGGAATTAAACTGCCAATTTTGCCTAATATACAACCAAATCGGTTCAAAAAAACGAATTATATTATCTTTTCTTTTTGAGCATTTATGATATAATGTAATAAGACTGAAAGCGTTTTATACGGAAGGAGATTTATATATGAACGAATATAAAGCGGATGCAATAAAAAATGTTATTTTACTTGGCCACTTAGGAAGTGGCAAAACATCTTTATCTGAATCCTTGGCTTACACGGCTTCGGCTATCGATAAGAAAGGCAGTATTGAAAAGAAAACTACCGTTTCTGACTATACTCCGGAAGAACAAACAAAGTTGAGTTCTTTATCTACCGGCTTATTGCCGTTAGAATTCAAAGGAGTAAAAATCAATATTTTAGACGCTCCTGGAGCTGATGAATTGATCGGTGACATAACTCATTCTTTAGAAGTTGCCAACGCAGCCATTTTGGTTGTTGACGCGTCTAGCGGCGTACAAGTTGGTACGGAAAAAATGTGGCTGGAAATCAAGAAAAGAAATTTACCGGCAATCATTTTCCTTAATAAAATGGATAAGGAAAATATTAAATTCGACGAATTGCTTGAACAAATCAGAACTAAATTAGGCAAACAAGCCGTACCATTCTGCTTGCCATTAGGCAAGAGCGATGAGTTCAATGGCTTCGCTGATATTGTAGAACTAAAAGCTAGAATCTATGATGGAACGACATCACAAGATGGTGAAATTTATCCGGAAAAGATGGATAAGGTTGAATCATTACGCCAAGAATTGATTGAAACAGTAGCCGGTTCGGACGAAGAACTACTGGAAAAATATTTCAATGGTGAAGAACTTACAATGGATGAAATCCGCAATGGATTGAAAAAATCTGTTTACGCCGGAGAAGCCGTACCTGTAGTTGTTGGTTCTAGCATCAAGGATATTGGGGCTTTGACATTACTTCACATGATTCGTCAGTATTTCCCGACCGTGGCTGAAACTTTGGAAGTCAGCGGGAAAAATGACAAGGGACAAGAAGTAAAAAGACATTACAAAGATGAAGAACCATTCTCAGCCTTTGTATTCAAGACTCTAATTGACCCATTTGTAGGTACCATCAACATCATGCAAATAAAATCGGGCACTTTGACAAAGGATCAAGAAATTTATATTTCCTCTAAAGAAGGAACTGATAAAGCTTCTCAAGTATTTACTTTATTAGGAAAGCAACAGATCCCTATGGATATTTTCCATGCAGGTGATATCTGTGCTATGGCAAAAGTAGCTGATGTGAAGACGGGGTCTTCTTTATCTGATAAGAAAAATATCATTATTTACCCACAAATCGTTTCTCCAACTCCTACCATGTATTTGGCAATTAAGCCGGAAAATAAAAAGGATGAAGACAAATTATCAAATGCACTAGCAAAACTTTTACTGGAAGATAATACCTTGGAAGTTGTCAGAAATAAAGAAACTTCACAACTTCTTATTGGCGGACAAGGAACAATTCATCTTGGTTATATAATTGAAAAGATGAAAAACATGTTTAAGGTTACAGTAATTTCTGAAGATCAAAGAATTGTTTATCGTGAAACCATCAAGCAAACAGCTACCGCAGAAGGAAGATACATTAAACAATCGGGCGGTTCAGGTTATTATGGTGTAGTTGTAATGCGATTCGAGCCAAATCCTAGTGGTGAATATGAATTCGCTGAAGAAGTATTCGGTGGAGCTGTGCCTAGAGGATATTTCCCTGCGGTTGACAAAGGCTTGCAAGAAACTTTGGAGCATGGCGTATTAGCTGGATTCCCGGTTATCGGCGTCAAAGGCGTTCTGACTGATGGTAAGTACCATCCGGTCGACTCCAATGAATTAGCATTCAAAATGGCCGCTTCTATAGCTTTCAAAGAAGCTTGTAAGAGCGCAAAACCTACAATTTTAGAACCGATTCATAAACTTGAAATAACTATTAAAGATGAATATCTTGGTGACGTTTTAGGCGATATCAATAAGCGTAGAGGTAGAGTAATGGGTATGGAACCATCACTTCCTGGTTACCAAAAAGTCATCGCTGAAGCGCCGGAAGCAGAAATCACAAAATACACAATCGACCTTAAGGCCATGACACAAGGATCCGGGACATTCTCAAGGGAGTTCACTCGTTATGAAGAAGTTCCTGGCAACTTAATCGATAAAATCATTGAAGAGCACAAAAAATACGTAGAAGAACATAAATAGAACTAAATTTGGCAGTCATTATGATTGCCATTTTTATTTTCAATTTTCTTGACATCATGACAGATGGATGTTAAAGTATTATGTGTGATAGAGTAATTTATGAAAGGTGATTTATATGGAAAAAATAGGATTATTAATCGACAGCACCACCCTTACCAGAAAAGAAATATCGGATTATGAATTCATAAAAACCGCTTATTTGAAAGTTATTATCGACCAGAAGGAATATTTGGAAAAAGAACTTACAAAAGAAGACATGGAAAAATATCTTGCTGGCAGTCACAAAATGCTGACATCACAACCTTCGCCACAAAATTTTCTGGATTTATATCATGAGTTTAAAAATGAAGGATACACTCACGTTTTAGTTGTCGTTTTGGCGGAAAAAATCAGTGGAACTTATCAATCCGCAATGATTGCCAAAACCATGTTTGAAGATTCAACAATGGAAATAAGCATCCATTCGCCACACACCGCATCGTTTGGTATCGCCAACGGTATTAGCATCATCGCTGAAAAGATTAAGGCTAAAACAACATTTTCGGAAGTACTTGATTTATATTACAAATTATTCCGCGAACCGCTTGTTACTTTTACAATTAGCGATTTGATTCATCTATTAAAAGGCGGAAGGTTAAGTAAAGTTCAAGCTTTAATAGGTACTGTTTTAAAAATAAAACCGATAATAGAAATGATTGACGGTAAATTGGAACTAGTCAAAAAAACCAGAACAAACAATGCTTGTTATGATTTCTTTGTCGAAAAAATTGAATATTATACCAATAAATACGATAATGTCTATATCGATATAATTGATCTTCACGCAGAAGAATGGAGTCAAAAGTTAGAAGATTATGTAAAGGACAATCATCCAAAGGCGATAATTCGTCGAACTAATTATGTTAGCCCAGTATTTTTTGTTCACCTAGGCAATAAAGGGTTTGGCATAGCGATTGTTGCTTACTAAATAGATTAAAATTCCGGGAAAAAACCGGAATTTTCTTTTTCTTAAATTGGAAATATATTTCTTGACAAAAGACCTATCATTTAGTAAACTAGTATATGCGAAAAAGATTTGGCGATTGTGGCGAAGGGGTTAACGCATCGGATTGTGGCTCCGACATTCGTGGGTTCGAGTCCCATCAGTCGCCCCAACATACTTAAAAGAATGGGCTATGGCCAAGTGGTTAAGGCATCGGACTTTGACTCCGAGATCGGTAGTTCAAATCTACCTAGCCCAGCCATTTTTTTAAAGACCCGCTAGCTCAGCCGGTAGAGCATTTGACTTTTAATCAAAGGGTCAGGCGTTCGAATCGCCTGCGGGTCACCATCTTTTTGCGGGCGTGGCGAAATTGGCAGACGCGCTAGACTTAGGATCTAGTTCTTATGAGTGCAGGTTCAAGTCCTGTCGCCCGCACCAAGAGTAAAATAAAGACTCCCTGACGGGAGCCTTTTTACTTTAATGGATTGAATAGTTCATTTATTTGTTTTTCTCTAAATGCTTTCTTGTATTTGGGAATCGGGTCATATCCGCCGTTGGAAAGGGGATTGCATCTGAGTATTCGCCAAAATGAAAGAATTGAAGCTTTAAAAACATTGTAGTTTTTATAAGCATCCAATGCATAATTCGAACAAGACGGATGATATCTGCAAGTTGGATTTTTCCCTCTTGTGGCAAACTGATAATTCTTAATCATCGCAATTATTTTTTTCTTCATGACGACCACCTTTCTAAATATAATAATATCACAAAGACATTAAATAGTATATCAAATAGATTTGCTTATGGCTTGGAATATTGAGTTTTCTGCGAAAATCACTTCATAAAATATGAATTTTTATTCATATTAATATTTTACCGATTTATAAGGCTTTTTATCAGGAGAATTTGTTGTAAAAACGATATTGTTATGATACAATTATTTCATGGTGATTATAAATGGTAAATCAAGAAAATGTAGAGAAACTATTCGATTGTTTGGATCAATCGGCAATACTCTATTATGAAAATAGAAAAATGTCATATCTTGAAGGTTTGGTAAGAACCTGTGAGAATGTGTTAGCCAATTCCGTAATTGAAGAAGATTTGGACTTGAAAAACCAATTAAAAAGTCTAATTGACGAAATCAAGGACTTAGAGTTTCAAAAAGAAGAGATAAGAAAAGCATTTCAATACGCTTGTTTGAAAGGACTAAAACACGCTAATATTTCAAATCAAATGATTACTCCTGAGAGCGTAGGAATTTTTATTAGTTATTTGGTAAATAAGTTATATTCAAAAAGAGATTTGACCATTCTTGACCCTTTGGTTGGATCAGGTAATTTGATAACTGTTCTCGCAAATAATCTTGATGGCGAAATCAATCTTATCGGTGTTGATTTGGATATGACCTACTACAAATTGTCTCAAGCTTTATTTGGTATGTTGGAGTACGGAGAACAGGTTTTTTATCAAGATATTTTAACTTTCAATAATTATTCAGCCGATTTATTGGTGACGGATTTCAGTAGCATTGAGCATAACGATATTTATAAAATCATCAAACATACATATAATTTGCTTAATGAAGATTCATTCTTCATAAGCGTAATCGATAACGCTTTTTTTGATGATGAATCTTTGAGAGATTTTATTTATGAAGTTAAAGACAAGTGGCATTTCTTTGGCATGATTGTATTACCGGTGAGTTTGTTCAAGAATAACCATAAGAGTTTGTTCATTTTGCAAAAGATTGGCAGAAATTTTATCAGACCAGAGAAGTTTTTAGTGACTGAAGTTCCTGATTTTAATAACGAACAAGAAATGATAAAGGTAATCAATCTACTCAATGATTGGTTTGAAAGAATAGAATTTTATAGAGTGAGGGAAAAAAATGAAAAAAATTATGGCAGTTAATGCGGGCAGTTCATCGTTGAAATTCCAGTTATTGGAAATGCCAAGCGAAAAATTGATAACCAGTGGTATAGTTGAAAGAATCGGGATGAAGAATTCCGTTTTTGCGATTAAATTCAATGGTGAAAAGAAAGAAGAAACCAGCGATATTGATAACCACGCAGAAGCGGTAAATCTTTTGTTGAACAAGCTGATTGAAAATAATATCATTGCTTCGTTTGATGAAATTTCCGGTGTTGGTCATAGAGTAGTTCATGGTGGCGATAAAATCGCTGAGAGTATTGTTCTTGAAAAAGCTGAAATCGAGTATCTTGAAAGTATAATTGATTTGGCTCCACTTCATTTAGGACCAAACCTTATTGGCATCAAGGCGTTTAAGGAAGTTTTGCCTAACGTAAAACATGTAGGTGTATTCGATACTGCATTCCATCACACAATGCCGGAAGAAGCATTTTTATATGCTGTTCCATATGATTGGTACGAAAGGTACCAAGTAAGAAAATATGGTTTCCACGGAACGTCACATAAATATGTGTCTCATCGAGCAGCTGAAATAATGGGTAAAAAACCAGAAGATGTCAATGTAGTGGTTGCTCATATTGGCAATGGGGCTTCAATTTGCGCTGTAAAAGCTGGCCATTCTGTGGATACTTCTATGGGATTCACCCCGCTCGAAGGTATTCCAATGGGTACTAGATCGGGAAATATCGATCCGGCAATTATTGAGTATATGATGCTCAAAAAAAATAAATCCGCTAAAGAAATCACCAATTATCTAAACAAACAGTCTGGATATATAGGGGTTTCAGGAATCTCTTCAGATTCCAGAGATTTGGTTGACGCAGCTGAAAAAGGTAATCATCGTGCAGCTTTAGCTATTGCAGTACAAGCGAAAAGAATAGCTGATTATATCGCCAGTTATTATGTATATATGGGTGGAGCTGACGCTATCGTCTTTACAGCGGGTATCGGCGAAAACGCCAAAACAACAAGATCTGACATCTGCAATCGCTTAACGGCATTAGGTGTTAAAATAGATGAAGAAAGAAACAACTGTCGCGGCGTTGAAAGATTGATTTCCGCAGACGATTCAAAAATCAAGGTCTATGTAATCCCAACAAATGAAGAAGTGATGATTGCTAGAGATACTTTAGCGCTATTATAATAAAAGAAACTTTCCTCCTGATAGGTAATATGTACTTATCAGGAGGTTTTTTTATGAAATTACTTTTAACTGTATTGTTTATTTTCATGAAGGTTATTGAAGCCGACTATACCCAAGTCGGATTTTATGATTTTTTGGCAACGAGAGTCGAATATGGAAACCTAATTAAGAACAATCAAATCAATGGTTATATGAGAATTATAGATAAAGACGATGACAATATCATTTTAGAAAAAATTCATGACACCGATGGTCATAATACATTTAAATATTTAGCGGCTGTAAATGATCAAGAATACATAATAGTCTGTGACGAATATTATCCTATAGTTCTTGACAGCGAGGAAAAGTACAAGCAAACTAGTTTGTTGAAATATGATTTGTCAGGCGAACTGTTGGCTACTTACTATTTAGAAGACAAACCAGTTTCATATGGAAATCATGATAACAAATTATTTTTAGTATTCTTAGATTATGAATTGATATTTGATGAAAACTTAGAGCTTGTTCCAGAGATTGAGACGATGGTTGAAACTGTCGGAGATTTTCGCTATCAGTATCAAGGCTTTTTAAAAATTAATGGCTTGAGTGCAAGTGAGATTGCTTTGGATTATCCGGGAATATATCATATAGATATCGTGCAACGTGATTACCATTATTCCTTCACCTTGACCTTACATCCTGACTACAAAATTACCGGAGACGCATTTTCAGAAGGCTTTCTTGGTACTGTCAAATTTTATAGTTTTGGCGAGTTGTATCTGAATAATAATGTTTATAAAATCGGTTCGGACATTGATACGGTAGGTTTAAACAAAATAATGGTTTTGGGCCAAAACAACTACCGTTTAGACTTGGAAATCATCATATTTCCGGATGTAGTATTTAATGATGGGATAAGTCAAAACCAGTTAATTGAAAATGCCAACTTCAATAATCCGATTCGTATTTACAGCAACGCCATTTCCATGTTTTTGAATGATGCGCATTATGCTTCTACCTGGATCGACAAACCTGGTAATTATCAAATAATTCTTTATGGCATAAATAATTATCAGATTGAAATACCATTCATCATATTGCCTAGCGTATCTGGAGTCGAAAACGGCGGTCTATATAAGGAAGTAAACTTAGCTGTTTTTGGCAAAGCATTATTAAATG
>JAQVFZ010000014.1 GCA_028697025.1 Candidatus Izemoplasmatales bacterium
TATTTCTTTACTTCTTCGACTTTAACTAAGTGACCGACAGTATTCACCATACCCCTGGTCATTTCGTTATCTTCCATTACTACGGAAGAATTTCTTTTAGTTAGCCCTAAAGCCTTGATTGTTTTTACTTGATTAGGTTTTTTACCCATCAAACCTTTTACTAAGGTAACTTTTATTTGCGCCATTAGCCTCTTACCTCCTCAGGTTTGATTCCTCTCATTTCCGCAACAGATTCAACTGTTCTTAAGGATTTTAATCCTTCTGCAGTTGCTCTTACGATATTGATAGGTGAATTTGATCCTAGGGATTTAGAAAGTACGTCTTCTACTCCGGCTAATTCAAGTACGGCACGAACAGGGCCGCCGGCGATAACACCGGTACCTTCTGCTGCTGGACGTAAGAATACTTTTCCAGCGCCGTATTTACCTGTAACCGTATGAGGAATTGTCGTTCCGTTCATCGGTACGGTAATAATATTTTTTTCTGCGTCTGCGATTGCTTTTTTGATAGCATCTGGAACTTCACTGGCTTTACCGGTTCCGAATCCAACTTTACCTTTTCTATCGCCAACAACTACAAGAGCTGAGAAACTGAAACGTCTACCACCTTTAACTACTTTGGTAACACGGCCGATGCTTACAACTCTTTCTTCATAAAGTTTTACTTCTTTTTTAGCTGAATGAGGTTTTCTTCCTCTTTTATTGTTACGAGCATTATCTTCCATATTAGATTACCTCCTTCATTAGAATTCCAGCCCTGCTTCTCTAGCAGCGTCGGCTAAGGCTTTGACTCTACCGTGATATAAATATCCACCACGATCGAAAACCACTAATTTAACATTTTTTTCAATTGCTCTTTCAGCAATTAATTTACCAACTAATTTTGCGCCTTCGACATTGCCGCCGGTGCTTCCTTCGATTTCCCTAGAGTTTGCTTGAGCTAATGTAATTTGGTTTACGTCGTCAATGATTTGTGCGTAAATTTGTTTGTTAGAACGAAAAACATTCAAACGTGGTCTTTCAGGAGTTCCTTTGATTTGGAATCTCATGCGACGATGTCTTTTTTGTCTTTGAGCGTTTTTATCTACTGAATTAAACATATTCTCACCTTAGCTAATTACTTAGCTGTTTTTCCTTCCTTGCGACGTACATGTTCATCTCTGTATCTGATACCTTTTCCAAGGTATGGTTCAGGTTGACGAACCTTACGAACGTTTGCCGCAAATTCACCGACCATTTGCTTGTCGGCACCTTTTACATGAACTTCTGTATTCTTAGGGATTTCAATTGTCAAGCCTTCCGGGATAGTCATTTCCACTGGATTTGAGTATCCGACGTTAAGCACTAATGTTTTTGCATCTTTTAGTTGGGCACGATATCCGACACCTTTGATTTCGAGGACTTTTGTATAGCCTTCACTTACACCAATAACCATATTATTCAATAACGCTCTTGTCGTCCCGTGAAGGGCTTTAATGCGTAATGAATCATTTGGTCGGGTTACAGAAATTTCGTTATTTTCAAGCTTAATTCCGATATTCTTATCGAAAGTAAAGCCAAGTTGACCTTTAGGACCTTTTACTGTTACGTGATTGTTTTTCGCAATCTCCAAAGTAACGCCTGCAGGAACTTGTATCGAATGATTACCAATTCGACTCATAATTTTCTTGCACCTCTTCCTTTATTTTTTATTACCATACGTATGCTAGTACTTCGCCACCGACTTTATTTTTTCTAGCGTCTCTATCGGTCATAATGCCTCTAGAAGTAGAAATGATAGCTATTCCCAGTCCGTTAAGAACTTGAGGAAGGTCATCCGTTTTAGCATACACACGTAAACCAGGTTTGGAAATTTTCTTCAAACCTCTAACAACTCTTTCATCATTAACTAAATATTTTAAACTTACTCTCAAAGTACCTTGTACTCCGTCATCGATGCGGACGAAATCAGAAATGTAACCTTCTTGTTTTAAAACATTGAGGATTTCCATTTTTAATTTTGATGCCGGGACATCGACGGTTTTATGTTTCATTTGATTTGCGTTGCGAATTCTTGTTAACATATCCGCAATTGGATCTGTCATGACCATATTAATAATGCCTCCTTCCTTGATTATCGGAATTAATCTTTCTCATAATTTACTACCAACTTGCTTTTTTTACACCAGGGATTTGACCCTTGTAAGCCAATTCTCTGAAACAAACACGACATAATTTGAATTTACGATATACAGAATGAGGACGTCCACAACGTTCGCATCTTGTATAGTTTCTTACTGGAAATTTAGATCCACGTTTTTGACTTACAATCTTAGATGTTTTTGCCATTTGTGCGCCTCCTTATTTTCTGAAAGGCATGCCGAATAATTTTAGTAATTCGAATGCTTCCTGGTCTGTTTTCGCTGTGGTTACGAACACGATGTCCATACCGCGGATTTTTGAGATTTTATCGTAGTTTATTTCCGGGAAAATCAATTGTTCTTTGATACCTAGAGTGTAGTTGCCTCTACCGTCGAAACCTTTAGGGTTAACGCCTCTGAAGTCTCTAACTCTTGGTAAAGCGATAGTTACTAGCTTGTCAAGGAAATCATACATTCTGTCACCTCTTAATGTGACTTTGCAGCCGATAGGCATGCCTTCACGAAGTTTGAATGTAGCGATTGATTTCTTTGCTCTGGTAACAAGTGGTTTTTGTCCAGTGATTAAGGTTAATTCATTAACAGCATCATCTAATACTTTAGGATTTGCAACTGCATCGCCAACACCAATATTAATTACAATCTTGCTGACTTTTGGACTTTCCATGATGGAAGAATAATTGAATTTTTCCATTAATGCTGGTGTGATTTCACTTTTGTATTTTTCTTGTAATCTATTCATATTTTTCTCCCTTCACTTAGTCTATAACTTTGCCAGATTTTTTTGCGAATCTGACTTTCTTTGTTACTTCTTTTTTCTTGACAGTTTCAGTCACTGTCTTATAGCCGATTCTTGTCGGTGTTTTTTCCTTCGGATCAAGCAACATGACGTTGGATACGTGAATTGGTTTTTCAATTTCGACGATACCGCCATCAGGATTAACTTGAGAAGGTTTTAAATGTTTTTTGATTTTAGTCAAGCCTTCGCCTTCAAGAACCACACGGTCAGTCTTTGTTAAGACTTTGATGATTGTTCCTTGTTTGCCTTTGTCTTGACCGGAGATTATTACGACTTTGTCGCCTTTTTTAAGTTTCATATCATCTCTCCTCCTTATAATACTTCTGGAGCTAGAGAAACTATTTTTGTAAACTCTTGGTCTCTTAACTCTCTTGCAACAGGTCCGAAAATACGAGTTCCCTTAGGGGATTTGTCGTCTTTGATGATTACTGCTGCGTTGTCATCGAATTTAATATAGGATCCATCTGCACGAAGGATTTCTTTTTTAGTACGTACTATAACTGCTTTAACCACGTCGCCTTTTTTAACCAATCCGCCTGGAGTAGCGCTTTTTACAGTTGCCACGATGATGTCGCCGATACTAGCGTATTTACGGCTTGTACCGCCTAAAACTTTGATGGTAAGAATTTCTCTAGCGCCGGAATTATCCGCGATTTTAAGTCTTGTTTCTTGTTGTATCATAATAATACCTCCAAAATCCTAAACTTCTTCGTGTCTTTCCACAATTTCAATTAAACGGAAACGTTTAGTTGCTGAAAGTGGACGGCACTCTGTTATTCTTACGATATCTCCCATTTTAGCTTCATTCTTTTCATCATGGGCTCTGAATTTTTTAGAAGAAATTACTCTTTTTCCATACAATGGATGTGTTTTGTAAGTGGTCACTAGAACTGTGATTGTCTTGTCGTTTTTGTCAGATACAACAGTTCCGGTAAAAACTTTTTTATTAGTTTTTAATTCCATATTCATTTCCTCCTTATTTGCTTTCTCTCTCAGTAAGAACGGTTTTCATACGAGCAATGGTTTTTTTAATAGTTGAAATACGTGCAGTATTTTCCAATTGACCAGTCGCTTGTTTGAAGCGAAGATCGAATAATTCTTTTTTCAGGTTTTCTATTTCATTTAAAATGGTTGCGGTGTCCATTTCGCGAATTTCTTTAGCGTAAATCATAGAGAATCACCACTTTCTTTCTTGACAAACTTTGTTTTGATAGGCAGTTTGTGAGCGGCTAATCTTAAAGCTTCTTTAGCTACTTCTTCAGAAACTCCGGCAATTTCGAACATGACCATGCCTTCTTTTACAACTGCTACCCATTCTTCCGGCGAACCTTTACCAGATCCCATACGGACTTCCAAAGGTTTTTTGGTTTTGGCCAAATGTGGGAATATTTTAACCCATACTTTACCAACACGTTTCATGTAACGTGTCATTGCGATACGGCAAGCTTCGATTTGACGTGCTGTAATCCAAGCACCTTCAAGAGCTTTAAGTCCGTATTCGCCAAAGGAAATTTCTGCGTTTCCTTTAGTCGGCCCTTCATAGCTAACGCGATGAGGACGACGATATTTTGTTCTCTTAGGCATTAACATATTACTTAGCCTCCTTCTTCTTAGAAGGTAATATTTCCCCTTTATAAATCCATACTTTTACGCCTAATTTACCATAAGTGGTATTAGCTTCAGCCAATGCATAATCGATATCGGCTCTCAAAGTATGCAAAGGAACATTTCCTTCGCTGTATCCTTCGCTACGTGCCATTTCCGCACCGCCAAGACGGCCAGAGATTAAGGTTTTGCAACCTTTAGCTCCTGCTTTCAAAGCTCTTTGAATCGCAACTTTTTGCACTCTTCTGAAAGAAGCTCTGTTTTCCAATTGGAAAGCGATGTTTTCCGCAACTAATCTTGCGTCTTTTTCTGGACGTTTGATTTCCACAACATTTAAGAATACTTGTTTTTTAGTTAATTTTTCTAATTTTTCGACAACAGCCTTTTTAGTTTCGGCATTTCTACCGATAACCATACCAGGTTTTGCTGTATTGACGGTAATGATAACTCGTTTTTTACTTCTTTCAATCTCAATTTTAGAAACGCTAGCGTTTTTGTACAGATCATAGAGTAATTCACGAATTTTAATATCTTCATGCAATAAATCGGCTACTTCGTTTTTGTCGGCATACCATCTTGATTCCCAATCAAGGATGATTCCTATACGTTGTCCGATTGGATTAACTTTCTGTCCCATAAAATTCCTTTTACTCCTTTTCTGCCACGGTGATGTAAATGTGGCTAGTTCTCTTGAAGATTGAGAAAGCTCTACCTTGAGAATGTGGTTGCATTCTCTTTAAGGTTTTACCTTCACCAACATAAATTTCTTTGACGAATAATTTATCTTGATCAAGTTGGTAATTGTGTTCAGCGTTGGCAACGGCTGACTTCAGGACTTTCTCCACGGCTTTAGATGCGCCTCTTGGAGTGTTTCTCAAAGTTGCGTAAGCATCGCTTACTTTCTTACCCCTGATTAAATCGATAACCAGTTTGACTTTACGAGGTGAAATTCTAATAGTTCTAGCAACTGCTTTAGCTTCCATTGTTATTTACCTCCCTTTACTGCTTTCTTATCGACGTGACCGCGATAAGTTCTTGTCGGAGCGAACTCTCCTAATTTATGACCTACCATGTCTTCTGTAACATAAACCGGAATATGAACCTTACCGTTATGCACACCGATGGTTAAGCCAACGAAGTTAGGGAAAATTGTAGAACGTCTCGACCAGGTTTGAATAACCTTCTTAGAGTTTGTTGCATTTGCTTTTTCCACTTTTTTCATTAAGTGATCATCACAAAATGGACCTTTTTTAATTGAACGTGACATTATGAGTTCCTCCTTCCTTATTTATTTCTGCGTCTAACAATTAATTTACTGCTAGCCTTGTTTTTATTTCTTGTAATCTTGCCAAGAGCGATTTTACCCCAAGGAGTAAGCGGCGCTTTGTGACCGATTGGTTGTTTACCTTCACCACCACCATGAGGATGATCTACTGGGTTCATAACTGAACCACGAACTGTAGGTCTAACGCCCATGTGTCTTTTTCTACCAGCTTTACCGATAGAAACAAGTGATGCGAATTCATTTCCGACTTCACCGATGGTGGCGCGGCATTTTCCTAGGATTCTTCTAACTTCACCAGATTTAAGTCTGATTAAGACGTATTTTTCTTCTCTACCCAAGATTTGTGCGCTGGTTCCGGCAGCTCTGATCAATTGACCGCCTTTTCCAGGATAAAGTTCGACGTTATGGATAACTGTACCAACAGGGATTTCCATAATTTCTTTTGCGTTACCGACAACGATATCAGCGTCTTTGCCTGATTGAACCGTCATGCCGACTTCCAAACCTTTTGGAGCGATGATATAACGTTTTTCACCATCCGCATAATTGATCAAGGCGATGTTAGCCGTTCTGTTCGGATCGTACTCGATTGTCGCTACTTTTCCGATGATGCCGTCTTTATTTCTCTTGAAGTCAATGATACGGTATTTTCTTTTAGCTCCCCCAGCTTGATGGCGGACTGTAATTTTTCCTTGGTTGTTTCTACCACCGTTTTTCTTTAATGTGGTAACTAAGGATTTTTCTGGCTTAGAGGCTGTGATTTCTGTGTAGTCAAGCTTTGACATGCCACGCAAACCATTACTAGTTGGTTTATACTTGATAATAGCCATTATTTAAACTCCTTCCATTACGCTGTGAAGATGTCGATTTTGTGGCCTTCTTGTAAAGTCACAATTGCTTTTGTAACAGCAGCGGTAAAGCCGGAGTATTGACCTACTCTTTTCGCTTTTGCTTTTGTATTAACGACATTCACTTTTTCTACTTTGACGTTAAAGATAGCTTCGATAGCTTCTTTGATTTGAATTTTATTGGCTTTTCTGTCAACTTCGAAAGTATATTTTCTTTGTTCAGCCAATTTAGTTGATTTTTCTGAAACGATTGGGCGTTTGATTACTTGATATTTATCCATATTAACTCAAAACCTCCTCAATCTTTTCTAAAGCTTCTTTTGTCATAACCAGTTTATTGGCATTCAAAATGTCATAAACGCTGATATGATTGTAAAGGACTGTTCTCACGTTCGGCAAGTTTCTGGTTGATGTATTGATCAAATCTGAATCTTCACCTAAAACAACGACAATTTTTCCTTCTACCTTTAAATTGTTTAATACGGTAACCATTTCTTTGGTTCTATGAGAAGCTAAGATGATTTCTTCTACCGCTATTAAATTCGCTCCTCTTAACTTTTCTGATAATGCAATTTTTAAAGCTAAGCGACGTACTTTTCTATTTACCTTATATGAATAATCTCTTGGTGTTGGTCCAAAGACAACGCCACCACCGACATATTGCGGTGCTCTGATTGAGCCTTGACGTGCATGTCCAGTTCCTTTTTGACGATACGGTTTTCTACCGCCGCCTCTTACTAAAGTTCTATTTTTAGTCATAACAGTTCCTTGACGCATAGCAGCTCTTTGTTGCTTAATTACGTCATAGATAACTTGATTGTTATTTTCAACTGCAAACACTTCGTCTTTTAACTCAAGACTACCAATTGATTCACCTTGTTGATTTAACATTGCTAATTTAGGCATAGCTTTTCCTCCTTCCGAATAATATCAATTAATTTTGTTTTTTAAATGCGTTTTTAATGATAACTAATGATTTGACTGGTCCTGGAACATTACCTTTTACAAGGATGATATTCTTTTCTGCGTCAGCGCGGACGATAACCAAGTTTTGAATAGTGACAGTTTCATGTCCCATTCTACCAGGCATTTTTTTACCTTTTCTGATACGGTTAGGCGCGATAACACCCATTGAACCAACACCGCGATGATATTTGGATCCATGTGCGTTAGGACCGGTTTTTTGGTTGTGACGTTTGATCACACCTTGATAACCTTTTCCTTTTGATGTTCCAGTTACGTCTACATAATCACCAGCGGTAAATATATCACATTTTACCTCTTGGCCAACTTCATACTCTTCCATGCCTGAAAGACGTATTTCCTTGATGTAGCGCTTAGGTGTTGTGTTTGCTTTTTCAAAGTGAGCTGTTAAAGGCTTGTTTACCAAGTTAGCTCTTTTGTTCATGAAACCCAATTGAACTGAACTGTATCCGTCAGTTTCAACAGTTTTCTTTTGCAATACAACATTCGGTTCCACCGAAATTACTGTAACAGGAATCATTTTTCCGTTTTCATCAAATACTTGAGTCATTCCTACTTTTCTTCCTAAGATACCTTTTGCCATGAGTACACCTCCTATTTAATATTTTCTTACTTCAAGACGATATCTACACCGGATGGTAAATCCAAGTGCATTAATGAATCTATTGTTTTTGGCGTAGGGTTCACGATGTCGATTAATCTCTTGTGAGTTCTTCTTTCGAATTGTTCACGTGAATCCTTGTTGACATGCGGACTTCTTAAAATTGTGAAAATTTCTTTTTCAGTCGGTAGTGGGATTGGCCCGCTTACCTTAGCCCCTGTCTTCTTCGCTGTTTCAACGATTCTTTTTGCAGATTGATCCAATAATCTGTGATCATAAGATTTCAATCTAATTCTAATTACTTGATTTGCAGCCATTTAAAGCTCCTCCTTTGCATATAATTAACGCTTATACACAGGCTCATTGTAAATTCCCTGACCTCCGGCATAACCTTATAACAACGGCTATGTGTGTGTCAGCAACCTCACAAATCTCTGCCTTCCTATTTCCATAGGCTTTACTATGATACCAAATTTTAAAAACTAATGCAAGAAATATTTTCCGAAAATCGCTATTTTTTTAATTTTTCCTTATTTACAAGACTTTTTTTATAAAGAAAAATATTTTTCACATAAAAATAAAACGTTCCGGATGAGGAAACGTTTTATTGATCTATTGTTTAAAATGTCATGGATTGATTAAAGCTGCTACTTCTATGTGGAAATTATCGATTATCATTTGAAAATTAGCCCATACGGTTTCATAACCGAGCAATTCGGTATACTCGAAATATAGCATATCCAAATCAAACTGGTACATAGGATCAATAGTATTGTAGTAATCCGTATAGGCGGTATCCAAAATTCCCAGATAGTGAATTTCCATTGTTGTCAAAATTTCTTGATCAATCAAATCCGAATAGGAGAGATATAAATCATAACTGTAATACGGCGAGGAAGCATAAAGAATGCTATTTGCAAGTTCTTGAAGATAATAATCGACCAAACCGCTTGATAAGCCATATTGAAGTTCCCAATCATCAACATATGAAGTCTTTATGAATATCAGGTTGTTTGTGAAGTCAGAGATAGGCAGATACTGACATTCTGTCCATGCTAGATTGCTTCTTCCGCCGTTATAGAACATTTCCATATCCGCTTCTGCACTAGAATATCTTATATCATGTCGATAATTGAAGTAGATGTCTTCCAAAAGATCCAAAGGTTGAGCTTCAAGATCAACATATGGCAAACCTATCAAATAGAATTCTTCCCATTTATCAAGAAATGCTTGTTTTATCTGGAATATTTCAAGATACAGAGGATCAGTTTCATAATCTTGTTCAAACATCAAAAGCGTGTCATTGATTAATGTATCTAGACTTATGTAATCTTGTTCCAGTATTTCCAAAATTTCAAGATTAAAATAATCGAGATCAGAGGTCAAAAGCGATTGTGACGCCGCTGAAGCGGTCATCATCCAATATCCGAAATCTTCCTGAATCAAAAGCGTTGCTTCCGCAATCGCCGAATCCCATAATATATCATCCAATTCTAAATTGAAATTATCAATTGCTATCGGGAAGTTAGCCCAAACCGTTTCGATTTCAATCAAATTCCAATAGTTCATATAGAGGGCATCCAAATCCATCGCGTAATTTGGATTGATGACCAAAAGAGCATCATTATATAAGTCGTTAAGAATATTCTGATAATGATTAACCATATCCGCTATCATCTGTTCGTCAATCATATTTTTGTAATCCAAATAATATGAATAAGCTGAATAAGGGGAATAAAAGTCATAAGCAAATTCCAGATAATTGTCGAGAAGGTATTGAGTGTTGTCATAGGTCAAAGGATAAGCTAAAATCCAAGCGTCATAGTAATCTGTTTGCAATATGATTAAATCGGATATCAAACCGGAAATATCCAAATATGTATATTCGGCAGTTTTCAGTTGATACATACCTTCAACGTAAGAAGCAGAAAAATCAGACTCAATTATTCCTATTCTTATCGATTGCCGGTAATTAAGATAAATTACTTCCAATGCTTCTGCCGATTGAACACTCGTATCGACGTATGGTAGTCCAATCAGATAATATTCCTCCCATTTTTGAAGATATTCGAGTTTCATTTGATATATCTCAAGATAGATAGGATTTGTTTCATAATGAGTGTTGATATCAAGGCTTGATTCAGTAACCAATAAGTCTAGACCGACATAATCCTCATAGCTTAGGCTTTCCAGCGCTAAAGTAAAATCGATCCAATCTTGATTCAACAAATCTTGTGAGGTGCTTGAAGCTGTCAACACGAGATATTCGAATTCATCATAAATAGTATCATAGGCTTCTTCTTTAGCTACCATCCAAGGATCCGGCAATAGTAGAGTGATTTCCGCATGGAACCCATCAATCGTTTCTTGGAATTCAGACCAGACCGTCAAATACATCAACATATCAAAATAATCATTGTAGATTATTTCCAGCTCGGTCTGATAAATATCATCAATAATCAACCAGTAATCCAGATAAGCATCATACAAAACGTTTTGGTAATAATTGATCATTTCAGCTAAAATATAATCATCAACAGTAGCTTGGTAATTCAAATAAACGTCATAGGCATAATACGGGTTTGGACTGGTATAAATATCTTCATCGAAATATGATAAATATTCAAAAACCTGACTTGAATTGATAAAATCATATTCCAAATGCCAAGCTTCTACATAATCATTAAGTTCTTGAATCAATTGGTCCATTAGTGGCGTAAATGGCAAGTAATCGTATTCCAGCAGAATTAAATCCCAACTTCCATTTACAAAATAGTCATTGATTAAAAAAGTGTCGGTGGCGTAGCGTATTTCATGCAGGTAATACAGGTAAAGACTTTCTAAAACTGTGATTGACTGAGCTTCCAAATCAACATATGGCACTCCTGCCAGGTAAAATTCTTCCCACTTTGTCTGATATTCTTCTTTTGTCATATATAATATTTCAAACTCTGGCGCGGATTCATAATCGATAGCAAATAGCGCCAAAGTATTTTCTTTGACTGAAGCAAGGCCGGCAAAGTCAGCAATAGCCAACAAAGCAAGCGCTTGGTAAAAATCCTCCAAATCAGCAGCCAACAGGCCTGCGGAAGTTAAAGAAGCTGTCAAAAGCAAATAATCATATTCCTCTTCAATCACTTCTTTTACTTCAAATTTAGCAATTTGCCAAGGATCAAAAGGAATTTTACTGCTATTTTCATAGAAAGCTGCAATTAAATCTTGATAATCGGAAACTGATAAACACTCCGGTAGCAACAACAACAATTTATCTAGTTCCGAAGTTAAAGCAATGGTATCAGCTTCAGATATCAAACCCGAGAGTTCAGTTACAAAATCATTTAGCGATTGAGTTTGGGACGGCAGCAAGGAATTGATGATGAATTGTTGCGACAATTTAATAGCGTCCAAGGCCGATAAAACCCACATGTTGACATCGGTGTACAGATACATGTCTTCAGTCAACGAATTGACATAAATCAAGTATTCTTCCGGATCAGCCAACAGATAGTCAGATTGAGAAAGAAGATAAGTCAAATCATCCGT
Organism: Candidatus Izemoplasmatales bacterium; assembly: GCA_028697025.1. Classification (GTDB taxonomy): domain Bacteria; phylum Bacillota_I; class Bacilli_A; order Izemoplasmatales; family Hujiaoplasmataceae; genus UBA2289. Next base: position 11,803 of record JAQVFZ010000014.1, read on the forward strand.
ACTGAAATAGAAATAACCTGGAGGGATAGACACGGTATAGGTGAAACCGGTGATTTCCAAGATTGCCTGTTCATAACTGGTTTGCAAGTCAGTCAGATTGGCCTGGTCTTTAAGAACGTCTTGCCAGCTGTAAACTAAGGCAAAATATTGTTCCCGTTCGATAGAGTTTGCAAAGGTTTCTGATGCAAAAGAATTGAAATAATTAAGCGAATTTGCCAAGGTGTTGCGATATTTGATAAAAGCATATTTTTCCAAATCGATGAAGTATGCATTGTCAATTGCCTCTAAAAAGTCATCATATATCTCGTATTGATAGTTTTCGTTAATATTAGACTCCGTTAAGGCTAATATTGCCGATTCATATTGACTATAAACTGCATTCATTTCAATTATTGATTCTTCTGTTGCATTGGATATATAATACTGATGAATTTGATTCATCGAGTTGATGATTTCCATCTTGATCATGGCGATTTCATCATATTCAAAATAAAAATCTCGAATTGCTGCCAAATCAGTCAAGTAAAAGTCGGCCAACTTCAATAAATCTGTAGCGAAGATAATATTATTTTGAGCATTCACAACTAAGTTTTCAAATTCAGAAAAAGAATCAGGTAAAACGAACTCCATGTTGCATTCCTGATACTTTAATTCAATTGCATTATCCAATTCTCCTTCAACTGCCAATTTCATTTGTTCGAAAGGAATCGTTGCGCTGGAAATATCGAGGTCATTAAATCGGAAAACCGCAGAGAAAACAAAATCAGATTCTCCGACCATCGGAATATCGTTGGCGCCGACTGCGTAATATGTCAGTGTTTTATTTAATAAATCAAGTACGCAAGATTCTTCAGAATAAATTATAGCATTTGTGATTTCCAGACCCAATGGACTGAAAACTGCCAAGAATGGTTCATGGAATACGCTGGTGTCACCTTGATAATCATATATTAACCCTTCTGGCCGCATGACAAACAGGCTTGGGTCGACTTCACTCAAGAAATGATCATATATTTCGTAATTTGGATAACGATTGAAATTCCAATCGATTCCGTTATTTGACGTTGCCTGAACATGAGCGTCATTCGTTGCGTCATATTGAGTATATCTAATGGTGTTTTCAGTGATTGAAAACATGTATGGCAATTGTTGAGCTGTATGACTTTCCAGATAATCAAACGGTATAACCGCTGAACTATAGAAATAATAGTACTGCTCAATATCAAAGTAATATAAATTCAAGCCATTCGTAAAATCGACATTCAAATCATAGTTGAAAGAATGGTCTTGATTGACGATTTCAAAGAAATCATAAATCAATTCCTGATTCACTGCCCATTCAGCGTACAAATTCATATTTTTTGTAACAGGAAGATAACTATTGAATAAGGTGTCGTTAACCGTATAGCCCGTTACCCAACCCATGAAGAGATAACCTTCTTTGGTAGGAATTGGCAAATTTACAGAATTACCCTTTTCAACTTCAATAGTTGCAGGGTATTCCAAAGGCATCTCACCACCCAAAGTATCGAAAGTCACGGTGAATTTTTCCAATGTGTACGCTTTTTGAGTTTGAACCACTCCGTCAATTACCCAATATCCATCTTCACTGATTGTGATGACAGGAAACGCTGCATCCTGTCCTTTTAGAGTCATCAAATCATAAAGTAAATACCAAACTTCTGTGCCTGAATAACGCCATTCCAAAAAACTATCATTGACTCTCAACTCGATTTCTTGCCCAGGCAAGCCTTGCGGGCCAATCAGGGAAGCTAATTCGATAAGGTTAGTCCAGATTAAATCTCCTTCATATTGATATTGCAAATAACCGCCATCAATTTGAAAAGAGACTTCTTTTCCAGATTCGCCAATCAATAAGTCCACGGAAATCAAGTTGTTCCAGGTTAAATCATCGGAATATTGCCATTGAATATAACCGCTATTGACCCGGAAAAGGACTTGTTTTCCGTTAATTCCGTCTTCACCTCGCAAAGATTCAAGGGAAACCAGATTATTCCAAGTTGAAGACCCGGTGTATCGCCACTGTATATATCCCGAAGCCACCTGAAGTTCAACTTCTCTGCCATCTTCACCCGTAATGCCTTCCGGACCCCTGACGGTTTCAAGCCACTCTTCATAGGTGCCGTTAAAATCAGTTTGTTCCACTGCGAGATTATAGATGGCTTTCAACCGCAAAGTCAATGCCGAGTCGGTAGTTGTCTCTCCAGTGATAGGCGCAGTTGTTTCATTTATGAATGTTGTCGATTGAGCGCCGCAACCGACAGTAATAATCATTAATCCGAACAAAAAAAAGAAAACCCAGAAGCTTTTCCTAGTCATGATTATCCTCCCCGATTTATTCAATTTCAAATCTAAGTTAATGATAAACCTAAAGGCGACTAATTGCAATGGATAGAGGAAAAAACAACAAAAAAAGTGAAGATTTCTCTTCACTTTTAAGTCTCAAATATTTTAATTATAAACTAACGATATTTGAAGCCTGAGGACCTTTTTGTCCTTCAGTGATGTCAAAGCTTACAGCTTCGCCTTCTTCTAAGGTTTTGAAACCACTTTTTTGAATCTGAGAAAAATGTGCGAATACATCTTTACCGTCAGCTGTAGTGATAAATCCGAAACCTTTTTCAGCGTTAAACCATTTAACTTTACCAGTCATGTTTGTTACCTCCTATTAATATTTCACTTCTACAAATTGCTTAATAACTTTTGAGGTAACTTATGTAACTTCAAAGAAAATTTATTAACATTTATATCGTGCTATATACCATAATACGCTAAATAAAAAATTTTGCAAGGATTTTTATTCAAAAATGAAAAAATAAATTAAAATTGCAATATTTTGGCTAAGTTGTCGGCATCATTAAGGTTATAACGCTTCATTAAACCCGCTAAAAGCTTGTCAAATTCAGAATGACTGATTACTGTAAAGCTCTTTGAGGCGATATCGATGAAGTCAGCCAAAGTGTATTTATCGAACATCAAATTCATCGAAATATACCTTAGTATAACATAGGTGCCACATAGCGCCAGATATTGGTCTGAAACTTGAAAATTGGTCTGGAAAGGGAATTGTTTAAAGAATAAATCGTTTATCAACATTTTTTCAAACCAAATTTCATGCTTTTCGATTGTTTTATCGAATTTATCTCTGGCTTGCTTGTATGTAGCGTCCACATCCTTTAGCAAATAATGTCTTTTTGCTTCATCAAGTTGTTCCGAAAGCCTTTTATATCTGCCTTCAAAATTATCAAGCAATTCCCAAAGAATTTGGTAGTTTTCATTGACAGAAGTATCATGTCTTTCAATGCTTAAATCCAAATCCTCATACTTTGCGTCAATGTTAGTTTCGATAGCCTTGAGATATCTGCCAAGATGAATAATTCTTTCATGAAGCAGGTAGTTTCTATTAGTTAATACTACAAATATTTCTTTTCTGATTTTTTGATAGAGAATCTTATGTTCTTCATCAGGCAGTTTTACTGGCTTTGTCATCATAAACAATAATTCTTTTGTCTCAAAAGTCAATTTATCTTCATTTTCAAAAAGGAGTTCAAGTGTTTTTTCACAGCTATTGGCACATGACGCTTCATGGGCATAATCAATTCTTGGACCTCTTGGATAATACCGGCATACCCAAGGCAACACTTCCTCACCACAAGTTTCATGCAAAAGACAATAACCGTCTTTTTTATGCAAAGGGCAATCTCCATCCATAGTGTGAACAATCTCTGCATATCTTTCGGGAGTTCCCTGCAAGATTGGTCTAAAAGTTCTATCGATTTTTTCTTTGACTTTTTTGTTGCAACTCAGTCCGTGAAGGAGAAAATATTGATTCATGGGAATGGTGACTTTCCATCCTACGCAACAACTGTCGCGGCAATCTCCACCTTTACAGACAAAATTCTTATAATAGTCGGGCACGACAAAAATGGCTCTGACTTTTTCTTTTGTTAATGCCTGTTTTATTGCCAATATAACATCTCCTAAAAAATAAAAATTCTAAGAAATAATTATATCATTTAATTATTTGAGTTCAAGAGATATTTATCTTCCAAGAAAAAGAAAATGCGAACAATTCGATGTATCGCATTTTCTTTATATATTATCACTTAAATATGACCTTGTATTCGTAACGAGTAGCTGTCATTATCTTAGCTTCTACTGCCGGATCTTGAAGCATATATTCTTCGGCTTCTTGATCGTTTTCTGCATAATAGATTACCAAACCAAATCCTTCATTAGTTGGATCGACGGTTCTTCCTACATGAATTATCTTGTTGTTGAAATAATCCGTTTTAATCCTGTTGTAATGCTTATCTATTATCAAGTTATCCTCATCAGTCCAGTTGTTATCATCTAAAAGTCGTGGTATTAACTTTAAAACATAGACATATGCCTTCATTATTTAACGATCCTTTCCAATTGATTTAAAATATTAAGGTAATTTCATTTTACCATATTTCCTCATTCCTTACATGAAAACAAAACAGAATACAACCGGAAAAAAGAAAATAAGAAAGAATATTGATTCGCATTCAATTTTACTTAATTTGTGAACGATAGATGTTTGCGTAGACGCCGTTATTGGCAAGAAGGTCACTGTGTTTTCCCTCTTCTACCTTTATTCCTTTTTCTAGTACGACGATCTTATCGGCGTTTTTTATCGTCGATAGGCGATGCGCTATGACTATCGTTGTTCGGC
>JAQVFZ010000119.1 GCA_028697025.1 Candidatus Izemoplasmatales bacterium
CAAGTAAGAAGGAGTCCCTTTTGCGGCAATTTGACCATTATCGATTATGACAACGTAATCCGCTTTTTCCGCCTCTTCCATGTAATGAGTAGTCAAGAAAACTGTCATGTTTTCATTGTTCTTCAGATACATTATTGTATTCCATACATTCTTTCTCGTTTGGGGGTCTAAACCAGTAGTTGGCTCATCCAAAAATAGTATTTTTGGCGAATTTATCAAAGCTCTTGCAATATCCGCACGACGTTTTTGACCACCAGATAAAATTCCATATCTTCTATTGGCGATGTTGGTTATTCCTGCAATTTCTAATGCGGATTCGATTCTTTCTTTTAATTTATCTTTACTTATCCCATAAAAACTACCTCTAACCTCTAGGTTTTCCTTGATAGTCAACAAGGGATCAAGAACCCCCTCCTGAAAAACGATACCGATGGAACTGCGGATTAAATCTTCGTGTTCTCCCAACTTGATTCCATTTATCTCAACTTTTCCTGAATCCATAGATATCAAAGTTGATAGTATATTGATTGTCGTTGTCTTACCTGCTCCATTAGGTCCAAGAAAGGCGAAAAGACTGCCCTTTTCGACATAAAAATCAATACCTTTAACCGCTTTGACTTCTCCATAATTTTTACTCAAATTTTCAACATTAATGATTTTTTCCATATGGACCTCCAAATCTTTTTCAAAATCATTATATCACGATATTATAATGGTTGGATATTTTTAAGAAAAATCAATAATATATATCAAATTACTGTTACAAATAAAAGAAATGACCACCAAAATGGTGGTCAAAACCGTTAAATGATTTTTAACTTCTTAACTCAGCGTTAAGCTCTTTTTTGAGGTTAACTATTATTTTGCTAATCTGCTCGTCAACTTCCCTAGCTTCTAGGGTTCTGTCATAACTTAAAAATTCTAGCCTTAAAGCTATTGACTTTTTGTTCTCTTTATTTTGATCATAATAAACATCAAATATTTCGACTGAATTGAGTAACTTTTTATTTGTTTTCTTTATTACATCAATTATTTGTTGAGCGGATATTTCATTAGTTACATAGATTGCCAAATCTCTTTCAATTGGCGGATATTTAGAGACTTCTACATATTTCATTTCTTGTTTTTCTGAATTTTCGTACAGTTTCTGTAATTCCAATTCACAAACATATACATCCTTCAATCCAAAGCGATGTTCTTCTTCGGGGTGAAGTCTGCCAAAGAAACCAACAACTTCTTCATCCACAAGCAATTCAGCACTAATTCCCGGATGAAGATTGGAAAGCGGATTATGGCTTACTTGAATTGAATAATTGTTAATTTTGAGTTGCTCTAGTAAAGCTTCAATTATGCCCTTAAGATGATAAAAATCTATTTCCTTATCCAAACCTTGCCATAGCGAATAATCGCTTTTGCCATTCAATAAGAAAGCCAATTTCTCTTGTTCATAATTTTCAAAATATGTATTTGCAGTTTCAAAAATGAAAACGTCTTCTATTTTTCTCGCTTTGTTATATATCAAGACATTGATGAGGGATGGAATTATGGAGTGTCTCAAATATTCTCGTTCTTTGGTCAAAGGATTTAATATTTTAATTGTCGGTAATGTTTCTTTGTCGTATTTTTTTGCCATTTCTTCCGTTACCAAGGAATAAGTCTTTGTTTCGTAGAAACCTTTTCCAACAAAGAAACTGCGAATTACTCTTTTGGTTGTTTGTTTTTTGTTTAAACCACCCTGAGTTGGTGTAACCGGAATTGAAAGTGGAATCTTGTTGTAACCATGAATTCTGACAATTTCTTCGATAAGGTCTTGATAACTCTCCATTGGTCTTCTGGAAGGTATTGTAACAACGAAACTATCGCCTTTTTTCTTAAAATCAAATCTAAGTCGCTTTAAGATGTTTTCGACATCGTCTTCCTCGAACTTGAGTCCTGTAACTTTGATCAACTTTTCCATTGAAAGAGTTATGGTTTTTTTCTTTGGATTAATTGTATTGAAAAAGCTTGGCTTGCCAACGATTATTGCGTCTGCGTATTTCACCAATAATTCAGAAGCATAGTTCAACGCTTCCAATGTTTTTTTTGCATCAATTCCTTTTTCAAAGCGACTCGAGGATTCACTTTTTAAATTTAATCTTAATGCAGTCTTGCGAATTTTAACGGGATTAAAAACTGCGCTTTCCAAAAGAACTCTTGTGGATGAAGCGTCGATTTCTGTATTTAACCCTCCCATGACACCAGCCAAAGCAATCGGCCTCTCACCGTCAGTGATGACGATATCGCCTTTTATAAGTCTTCTTTTTTCGCCATCCAAGGTTATTATTTCTTCTTGATCCATTGCATCTCTAACTAAAATTCTATCACTATTGATTTTATCATAGTCAAAGGCATGAAGAGGTTGGCCATATTCAAGCATGACGTAATTCGTAATATCAACTACATTGTTAATTGGCCTGATTCCAGAAGCAATAAGCCTTGCTTTCAACCAATATGGACTTTGTCTTATAGTAATGTTATCAATAAGCTGTCCATAATAAACTTGACAATTTTTTGTTTGCGTAAAGATACTGACCGGATTTTCCGTAGTCTCCCTTATTACTTGTGGTTCGTGGAATGAGGGATTTATGTTCAACATCGCGGCTGTATCATATGCAACGCCTCTTAGAGACAATAAATCAGCGCGATTCGCGGTCAAATCCAATTCCAAGACATGGTCATCAAGACTAAGATATTTTAACGGGTCTTCTCCCGGAAGAGCATCTTCACCAAGAACATAAATTCCAAGTTCATTGCTTTCAAATGCCTGTATACCCAATTCTGCCAAAGAACAAATCATGCCATTGGATTCAATACCTCTTATTTTTGCTTTTTTTATCTTGAAATCACCTGGTAAAGTAACGCCACTTTTTGCGACAATAACTTTTTGATTTGCATCAACATTTGGTGCACCACATATTATTTGAAGTTCTTCGTCACCGACATCGACCATGCAGACTTTTAATTTATCTGCGTCTGGATGTTTAATCGCAGATTTGACGTGACCGATAACCAAACCATCAATATCAACCAATCTTTCCAGACCAGCGACTTCTTGACTCATCAAATTGAATTTTTTGACCAAATCTTTGGGGTCTAATTTCTCAGCGAAGTATTGATTTAGCCAATTAATAGATACTTTCATAAATTCACCTCCTAAAATTGCGAATTGAAGCGTAGGTCATTTGTATATAAATGCCTGATATCTTCAATTCCGTATTTTAGCATTGCAATTCTTTCAATCCCCATGCCTAAGGCAAACCCTTGATACTTATCGGTATCATAACCGGCAGCTTTGAGAACATTATTATTAACCATTCCAGCACCCAATATTTCTATCCAGCCTGTTTGTTTGCACATTGAACAGCCGACACCATTGCATTTAAAGCAACTGACATCAACTTCTACTGATGGTTCAGTAAAAGGAAAGTAAGAAGGTCTTAACCTGATTTCTCGATTTTCACCAAAAAGTTTTTTGGCTACCAATAACAAAGTTCCTTTTAAATCCGCCAAGGTTGCCTTTTCATCGACTACCAAGGCTTCAATCTGCATAAATTGATGAGAATGGGTTTGATCATCGTCATCTTTACGGTAAACAACGCCTGGACAGATGATTTTCAGTGGTTCTTGATTAGTATTGGCCAAGAGGCTTCTGACTTGAACCGGAGACGTATGAGTTCTTAACAAGGTATCTTCAGTAATATAGAAAGAATCTTGCATTTCACGC
>JAQVFZ010000120.1 GCA_028697025.1 Candidatus Izemoplasmatales bacterium
GATGCAGCAATACCAAAATTATGGGCAAAGCCTGCACCAACAATCATCCCGATAACGAAGACACCTGCATCGGTGTCCCCCTCCCCCGAGAGAAATAACTGCCGCCCCGGACAACCACCTGCAAGGGCATACGCAAGACCGGAGAGTACCATGCCAAGAAAAGTCCAAAGCTGGTTAGTATGCGCTACGGGTTGATCAACGAAGCCAGGCTTGAATTGACCAAGCATAAGGTTTGAAAGAAATGCAAATATAAGAAGACTGATTACACCGCTTGCCAGGTGAAAATCGCGAATGAGAACGATATCCCTAACGGCCCCCATTGTGCAGAAACGGGTCCTCTGGGCAAAAATACCGATAAAGAAGGCTATTCCAAAAGAGACGAGTATCGGTGCATGCTGAGATCCTGGACCCTTTGCGCTGAAAAAAGGAGCGCCACCTGGTACAAGAGGCCTGATTATCAGGAGGAGGAGGAGTCCCAGCATCATGAGGGGCATGATGAGCCCGGTGAACTTGTAGGCAGGGTAGTTTCTTCCTAGGTTATAACCGCCCTTTATGAATTGAACACCAATGAAAACGCCAACCACCAACCCGGCAAGGGCCGCTATGGCATTCCAGTCGCCCCCGGCAAGCCTGAGAAGGGCTCGCCACGGACAACCGAGGAAGACAAGGGCGCCCATCATAGCAAAAAAACCCAGGAAGAAACGGACAAGGGGTAAAGAGCCTCCTCTTGGCTTAAATTCCTTGAACGTAAGGCTTGATACAAATGACCCGATTACAAAAGCGAGGATTTCAGGCCGAATATACTGGACAAGCGTTGCACGGTGAAGACCAAGGGTGCCGGCAATATCCCTCTCGAAGCATGCAACGCAAACGCCCATATTGGCCGGATTGCCGAATTTCTGAAGAAGGGTTGCAACAATACCGATAAAAATGCCGCATGAGATAATCTTCCAATGTTTTTTAAAAAATTCCATTATTATGCTCCTTTCTCCATTTATGCTATTGATTATGTGCAAGGGGTCGCAACCGGCAACGCCTTGCTTCACACCAATGCAACCAAACCATTAAAATGGTGTTCTAATAAGCCCGGCTGTTTTAGTGAGTAAAGGAAGGATAATATTTACATAATTTATTTGTCAAATTAAAATTATGAATTATAAAGGAATGACTTATCGAATAAAATTATAACCTTTAAAAATAAAGAAAACTCCGAAGACAATGAGAAAAAAGCTGCATACGAATAAGATGCTTTTTATAATCTTCAGGTTTAAGTATTTCCCTCCGAACTGAACACCATACGAGATAAAGCTATACCATACAAGATCAGAAAGGATATGGCCGGCAAAAAAGGTGAGAACACCAGCCATGCCAAGATCGCGTGCAAATATTACATATCCCATGCCAATGGTTATCCACCAGATAAACCAGTATGGGTTGGAGAGGCTCACTACGATGCCGGTTATTACAGGGTGTATTCCCTGCTTTGCCCCGACGTTTATTGTAGAAAGATTGTAGTTCCTTAAATTTCTCATAATATTGTACCCCATATAGACGAGTACAAAGCCTCCCAAAAAGGCAATAATTGAAAATACCATTGGATTGTTCAAGAAATTAGCCACACCAAATACAATAAGGGCAAGAAGAACTAACTCAAGAATGCCATGGCCGAGAACCACAAGGGGTCCAACAATGCCACCACGTTTCGCAGATTCTCCGATTGTGATTGTAAGAAGAGGTCCGGGTGCCATGGCTCCCGTTAAGCCCATAATAAACCCTATAGAGAAAAGGCTGAATAAACTCATAGTATAGTAAACCATAATGATAGATAAATATGAAATTTTCTGAAAACTTGAGGTGTTATATTTTTTTTGTTATATTAGACATATGCACTATCGCATCGACGTCAATTGTGACATGGGGGAGTCATTTGGGGCGTATGCGTTAGGCGTTGATCATGAAGTAATTAAATACATTTCATCTTCAAATATTGCATGCGGTTTCCATGCGTCTGATCCGGATGTGATGTCCAGGACGGTAGAACTTTGCAGGAAATATAATGTGATGACCGGCGCCCACCCCGGTTATCCTGATCTTCTTGGGTTTGGGCGTAGGTTTATCGATATAAGCGAGCAAGAGCTTTTGCATTACGTAATCTACCAGGTTGGCGCCCTGAAGGGTTTTCTTGATTATTTTGATTTGCCCCTTCAACACGTTAAACTTCATGGTGCCTTGTATAATTATCTTGTCAACGAAGAGAGATTATCCATTTCTCTTGCATCGGCAATTCAAAGAGCTTTCGGCGATGTAATATTCTTGACCCTTGGAACGCATAGAACATCAAAACTGAAAGAGAACTGCAAGAAGCAAGGGATAAGGCTTGCCCTTGAAGCCTTTCCGGATAGGAATTACACCGATGACGGGGAGCTTCTGTCGCGCAAGCATACAGATGCTGTCCTCGAAGATCATGAAGAAATTGCGCGCAGAGCAACCACAATGGTGAAAGAAAAGGGTATCCCGAGTATTCATGGAAAATGGATAGAGATGGATATTGACACCCTATGTATCCATGGAGACAATGCAGAAAGCATTGAGGCGGCAAAAATAATCCATGATTTTTTTGCCAGAGAGGGAATAGAAATACAACCACTTTGTAAGATAGTGTAACTCATATGGACTACTCGAGGTACGGAGAAGATGGCGTAAGGATACTCTTTGGCAATACCATCGACCTTGAGACCAGTAAAGAAATCCGGAAATTCTACCACTACCTGAAATCATTACAGCAAGATGATATTATAGACATAATTCCGTCTTTCAGATCATGCCTTATCCATTTTAACGGCCGAAGCACGTCATATGATGACTTTATCTGCTTTCTTATTGACAAATCAGAAGAAATTGCTTCATTCAGGGTTCCCGAGCCAATGTCGCATGAAATCCCTGTTCAATATGGTGGCGAATATGGCCCTGATATGGAGTTTGTATGTTCGTATTCGGGACTGAATGAGGAAGAAGTAATAGAGATACATGCATCGACAATATACACTGTGTTTGCTGTCGGTTTTATCCCGGGATTCCCCTATATGGGAACAGTTGACAGAAGAATATACGCGCCCAGGCTTGAAACGCCACGCCTTAAGGTTCCTGAAGGATCTGTGGGGCTGGCCCAATTACAAACAGGCATTTATTCATTCGAGTCTCCAGCAGGATGGAGAATCATCGGAAAAACTAACGTGCAACTTTTTAATTCTAAAGAAGAGCCCTATAGTCTCCTCCAGATGGGTGACTTGGTGAGGTTTGTCCCGGTATGATAGAGGTCATAAATCCTGCATGGTTTTCGGTAGTTGTTGATGGGGGACGATATAACCATGCCGATGTAGGGGTGCCCGGTTCGGCTGCCCTGGATCAATTTGCTTTTAATCTGCTCAACTATCTTGCTGGCAATAAGACCAATACACCGGCTCTTGAAGTCATGGGGAATGAGTTCACCGTGAGGTTGAACTGTGAGACGACGTGCGCAATAACGGGTGCCCAGGTCACAGCTTATATTGATGATAAACAAATAACACCATGGGCATCATTTACTGCACGTAAAGGAAGCACTCTTCGGGTGAAGGAAGTACTGGAGGGATTTCGCTACTATGTTGGTTTTTCAGGCCTTATGAATGTAGACAAGGTAATAGATAGCTATTCAACGAACCTTGAATGCAGATTCGGTGGTTTTAGAGGAAGACCAT
>JAQVFZ010000121.1 GCA_028697025.1 Candidatus Izemoplasmatales bacterium
AAAGGTTAAGATATCTTCTGTATATAATTATTCACGCATGAAAACAATCATTGAAAATTATCTTCCTGACTATATCTTCCATGCTGCAGCTTACAAGCACGTTCCTTTGATGGAAGGTTCACCCATGGAAGCGATCAGAACCAATATCCTCGGCACTTACAACATGTGCCGTTTGGCCGATGAATTCAACGTGAAAAAGTTTGTTTTGGTATCATCCGATAAAGCTGTTAGACCGACAAATGTCATGGGTGCCACCAAAAGATATGCGGAAATGCTGGTCCAACATTTTTCCAAAACTTCCAAAACCAATTATTCAGCCGTCAGATTTGGTAATGTTTTAGGATCTAACGGTTCGGTTGTGCCATTATTCAAAAGACAAATTGCCAACGGTGGTCCGGTCACTGTCACCGACAGCAATATCATCCGTTACTTCATGACCATTCCTGAAGCCGTCAGCTTGATTTTGCAATCGGCTGCGTTCGCTGCCGGTGGTGAAATCTTCATCCTCGATATGGGCGAACCGGTAAAAATCATCGATTTAGCTGAAAAAATGATAATGCTTTCCGGATTGAAACCTTATGTCGACATTCAAATTAAAATCACGGGTTTAAGACCTGGCGAGAAGTTGTATGAAGAATTATTGGTCGATAAAGAAAACAATATCGGCACCAAGAATAAACTGATTTACATTGAAAAAATCGAAAATACAAAAGATATCGAGCAAGAGACTAAAGAATTGCTTTCCAGTTTCGAAGAATTGAACAATAAAGAAGTCAAATATCTTCTAAAACAATATGTATCAACATATACGGTTGATGAAAAGAACTAAACAAGACCTGAAAAGTCTTGTTTTTTTTATGGCGGATTTTATATTATTATCACTGATAATTTGATATAATATCTATATGAGGGTGACTTATATGAGATTAAATGTCGGCGACAAATTTAAATTGGATATCAGAAAACAAGGCATTAACGGCGAAGGTATCGGATACTATCAAAAAGTAGCTGTTTTTGTCCCTGGAGCTATAATGAAGGAAGTAGTAAACGTTGAAGTTACTGATAGCTTTGATAATTATGCCATTGCCAAGATTGTCGATATCGAAAGGTTGTCCAACCGCAGAGTCACACCTCCTTGCAAGTTTTATGACGATTGCGGCGGTTGCCAGATGCAGCATATCGACTACTTGGAACAACTTAAGATAAAACAATCAATCATCAAGCAAGCTCTACGGAGATACACCAATATCGATACCGATAAACTACCGATAAACAAGACTTTGGGAATGGATAATCCCTACAATTATCGCAACAAATCGCAGATGCCGTTCCGCAATACCAATTTTGGTTTGGCTTTAGGTTTTTACAAGCCTAATTCCAATCATTTCGTCTTTGTGGACGATTGCCTGATTCATCACCAAGAAATCAACAACATCAATCGTCAAGTCTTGAAATTGATGAGAAAGCATCACCAAAAAGCCTTTGATTTGCGCAACAAGGAAGGAATACTTCATTATTTGGTCGTAAGATATCTGGAAGAAACCCAAAGTGCTTCAGTGATATTCATTGTCAAAAAATACGATTCGATTCTCGAAACGATAGCCAAGGAATTAATGGCGGAAATGCCGATCGTCAAGTCGGTAAGTTACAGTCTTGACAATCAAAAAAGCAATCTCGTCATTTCCAATCCGATAAAGATGATTGCTGGCGTGGACAAGATTGAAGAAAAGTTGGACAATTATACCTTTAAGATCTCGCCAGACGCCTTTCACCAAATGAATACGGTGCAAATGAAGAAGATGTACAAGTTGATTCTTGATTTGGCGAATATAGATAAGAATAAAACGATATTTGATTTATATTGCGGTATCGGCATCACCTCAATGATGCTGGCGAAAGATTCGAAAAAGGTATATGGTATCGATTATTCCGAAAGTTCGATAAATGACGCTATTCTCAATGCTAAACTCAATAACGTCAAAAATGTTGAATTCATACAAGACCATGTCGAAAGTGCTCTGCCTAAATTATTGAACAATTCAATCAAACCGGATATAATAGTCCTTGATCCACCGCGCTCAGGCATGAGCGATGTGGTATTGGATGCGGTTTTACAGGTGTTGCCGAAACAAATCATCTACGTTTCCTGCAACCCTTCGACTTTAGCAAAAAATATCAGTGATTTGAACCAAAAATATCAGGTGAGAAATATTACACCAATCGATATGTTTCCTGAAACCGCAAGCGTGGAAAGCATAACTTTATTAGAACTTAAAACTGGAGGAAATAAATGATGTTGACAGATTTACAAATTGCTCAGAAAGCAGAAATAAAGAAGATTGAAGAAATAGCTACAAAGATTGGCTTAACCGCTGACGATTTGGAATTATATGGAAAATATAAAGCCAAGGTCAGCTTTGAAGCCATTAATCGTTATAAGGACAATCCAAGAGGAAAAATCGTTTTAGTAACCGCCATTACCCCAACAAAAGCTGGTGAAGGCAAATCGACCACTACCATCGGTTTAGGCGATTCCATCGCCAAATTAGGCTTTTCAACCATGATTGCTTTAAGAGAACCGTCTTTAGGACCGGTAATGGGCGTCAAGGGTGGAGCGGCCGGAGGCGGTTATGCCCAAGTTATTCCAATGGAGGATATCAACTTGCATTTCACTGGTGATATTCACGCCATTACCGCTGCCAATAATTTGATTTCGGCAATCATCGACAACCATTTATTCCATGGCAACGAACTTAAGCTCAATCCTGAAAAAGTCATCTGGAAAAGAGCCATGGACATGAATGACCGTTCTTTAAGAAAAATACAAGTCGGACTTTCAATGAAAAAAGAAACGCCAAGATTCGATGCTTTCGATATTTCGGTAGCTTCAGAAGTAATGGCTGTTTTATGTTTGGCGACAGACATTGAAGATTTGAAGAGAAGACTATCAACTATGGTAGTTGCCTATAATCAAGATGATTTGCCGGTGACAGTCGGCGATTTGAAAGCGACCGGCGCCGTGGCTATGCTTTTGAAAGAAGCGATTAAACCTAATATCGTCCAAACCCTAGAAGGTACCCCAGCCTTGATTCACGGCGGACCTTTCGCCAATATCGCTCATGGCTGCAATTCGATCATTGCTACCGATTTCGCGTCCAGAGCCGCTGATTTTGTCGTCACCGAAGCCGGTTTCGGCGTTGACTTGGGTATGGAAAAATTCATGGATATCAAAATGAGAGCCATGGATTATATGCCTAGTGCCGTTGTAATCGTCGCATCCTTAAGAGCCTTGAAAATCCATGGCGGCGTCAGCGAAGCGGAAATGAATAATGAAAATGTCGAAGCGGTCAAAAAAGGATTGGCAAATCTAGAGAAACATATTGAAAGCGTAAAAAATTACCAAGTTCCTTATGTTATCGCTTTAAACAAGTTTTATACCGACACCGATCAAGAGATTGAAGCCATTATGTCTTGGGCTAAAGCCAATAATCATGAAATCGCCCTTTCTGAAGTTTTCGCAAAAGGTAGCGAAGGCGGATTGGATCTGGCAAGAAAAGTCGTAAACAAAGCCATAGAAGCAAAACACAACAATCCGTTATACCCTCTGAATTTAGGAATCAAGGATAAGATAAACACAATCGCCAAAGAAATATATGGCGCAGACGGCGTCATATTCACCGAAAAAGCTGAAGAACAGATTAATCAATTCAATAAATTGGGTTGGGATAATT
>JAQVFZ010000122.1 GCA_028697025.1 Candidatus Izemoplasmatales bacterium
CTTCATGTAAGTTTTTTGCGTAAATATTATAATCTACATCGATGTATTCAGTGTCCACTTTCCTTTTATTCGCATAAGCTTTTATATGGGTAGAGTCAATAAAGTAAGTGTCTTCTTTTATAAGTCCATTCTCTATTAGCGATGACAAGATATGTTTAAAGATTTTTTCAAAGACATCAGTTCCGACAAATCTTCTCCGGTAGTTCTGAGAAAATGTAGAGTAGTTAGGTATTGGTTCAGTAAACCCATATCCCAAAAACCATCTGTATGCGACATTGACATCAATTTCCTTGATTGTTTGTCTCATTGACTTTATTCCAAATAAAAATTGGATAAAGACAATTTTAAACAACACAACCGGATCGATTGATGGTCTGCCTTTATCCATTGAATACATATCTTCTACATACTCTCTTATAAATTCAAAGTTGATTACTTTTTCAATATGTCTTACCAAATGATTCTTCGGTACTAAGGTATCGATATCTATCATTTGAATATTTTTTCTTGATTGTTCATCTTTTTTACTTATCATCTCTATCACCAACTATATTATACCATATTTATAGCTAAAAGTCTCGCTTGTCCGCTAATTTTAGCGCTTTTATTTATTTCATTATTCACTAAACTATACTCTCTTTTAAACTGTTTATCATTAAAACAAAAAGTACCCTATTTCTAAGGTACTTTGTCAACACTCTGATAAAGGCCAGCTTTTCAGCTGACCTTTTTCTTATAGAATTTTGCCAAACCACCAATTGAGGTTTCTTTATAGGATTCCAATAAATCTTTTCCAGTTTCTTTCATGGCTTCGACCACCGTGTCGAAAGACACCAGTCTGGTCTCAATCAAAAGCGTTGCCAGTTCACCTGCATTCATTGCCCTGACTGCCGCAACGGCATTTCTTTCAATACACGGGATTTGCACATAACCGCTGATAGGATCGCAGGTAAGTCCCAGGTGATGTTCCAAAGCAATTTCGGCGGCATACTCAATCGTCTCCAGTTTGCCATTTTCAAGTTCGCTGTAAGCAGCTGCGGCCATGGCGCAGGCAGTTCCGACTTCGGCTTGACATCCGGCTTCAGCTCCAGAGATGGAAGCGTTATGCTTGATGATATTGCCGATGATGCCCGCAGTTGCCAGTCCGTCGATGATTCTTTCGTCAGAGTATTTTCTGATGTCTTTCAAGAAATATAATAGACTTGGTAAAACGCCGCTAGCTCCACATGTTGGAGCCGTGACGACTGTACCACCGCTGGCATTGACTTCGGAAGTGGCGTAAGCATAAGCACTTAAAAGTCTCAGTTCAATCGATACTTTATTCTTCTGATCATACAAAAGCGATTTCGCTTTTCTTTTGACCTCAAGAAGACCGGGAAGATATCCTTCCTGATGCAAGCCCTGGTTGATGGTGTTTTTCATCACTTTCCAGATTTCTCTCAAGTAATCTTTAAAATCCGGATCTTCAAACTTATAAACATAATCGTAAAGAGTTAAATCATTAATGACGCAGTAATCCTTGATTTCTTGAAAATTGTTGTGAGGATAGACGTGGACTTTGGGTTTTTCCTCATCGCCTTTTCTTAAGATGCTGCCACCACCGGTGGAATAATATCTTTCTTTACCAATGATTTCGTTATTTTTATAAATGACGACATCCATGGTATTTGGATGTTCGAGTTTAAGTTCTTTGGAAAAGATGACTTCAGTATTCGGTAAAGTCTCTTTAATAATTTTGTCGGTCAAGTGTCCCAGTCCAGTAAAACTCAAACTGCCATATAGCGTTACTTGATAGCTGTCACCGTCATAATTATTCAGAACTTCCTTGCAGATTCTTTCCGGTCCCATGGTGTGGGAAGAGGAAGGGCCTCTGCCGACCTTGTATAATTCGCGAAGTGATTCCATCTTATCTGTGAAGGAGAAGAATCATTTCCCTTAAAGCTTTGGCTGCGACGACGGTAGAGACATTGGAAGTATCAAGCATTGGTGCGAGTTCAACCAAGTCAGCGCCGACGACATGATTCAAACCTTCAAATGTCTTCATCGCTTGCAATAACTCTTTGAAAGTAATTCCGCCTGGTTCTGGCGTTCCTGTACCAGGGAAAACGGATGGATCCAAGACATCCAAATCAATTGTGATATAGACAGGTTTGTCCTTGAGTTTTTCAACAATCTTATCCAAGCCTTCCAAATCAAATTTTCTCATGAAAACATGACCGTCTTTAGCTAGATCAAACTCGTGTTTGTCACCGCTTCTGATTCCAAATTGAAAGATTCTGCCATCGCCTAAAATGTCATGGCATCTTCTAAGCACTGTCGCGTGAGATAATTTTCTTCCCAAGAATTCATCTCTTAAATCGGTGTGAGCATCCAAATGGATGATGTGAAGGTCAGGATATTTATGAACTAAAGCCTGAACTACCGGCAAAGTCACTAAATGTTCGCCACCAATCATCATTGGTTTTTTATTGTCTTTTAAAATTTGTTTTACGGTGTCATTAACAATTTCCAGAGAATCTTCCACCAGACCCATCGGCAATTCCAAATCGCCAATATCTACGGTTTTATAATCTCTTAAATTCATGTCCTTATATGGTGAATACCATTCAATCCCAATGGATTCCACTCTGATGGCATTGCCGGCAAATCGCGTTCCCGGGCGATAAGATGTGGTTGTATCCATTGGAACGGAAAATAATACTACATTGCTTTCATTATATTCAGCCTTACAAGACTGAAATGATAAATCTACTTTTTTCATTCTAAATCACCTTCATATTTTATCCAATTTTCTTTGTCGACAATTTGTACATAATCGATATCGGTGTCGTTGTCGATATCGCTTTGTAAGGCTCCGCCTTTTTGTTTGTAGAATTTTATATCTCTGACAACTGGTTCCGTAATGATTTCTCCGGGAATGATGATAGGAATGCCCGGTGGATATATCATGATTGATTCAGCCGAAATTTCATCAATCGCATCTTCAAGCTTAACCAAAATCTTTGGTGCGTGATAAGCGTCACGAGGACGGGAGTAAGCTTCAGGGAATTGATAATGGAATTCGATTTTTGGTAAGCTGGATTTAATCTTGTTATATTTTTCCGATAATTTCTTGAATGCCAAGACCAATCTTTCCAAGTCTTGCTTGGTGGTGCCGATTGTAAGAACACAAAGGACCATATGTGATTCGGCCAATTCAAGTTGGATGTTGTAATTTCTCTTCATGATTTGATAAACGTCAAATCCTGATAGACCTAAATCACTGACTTTGACCATCAACTTGGTTTCATCACAGTCGTAGCAGCCATGTTCAAGTAAATAATCTTTGTCGATAACGCTGATGCCGGGTATGTTTTTAAGTTTTTCCCGAGCGACTTTTGCGAGTTTTAAAATCTCGTTGATTTTCGCCTTACCCTTGAAATACATCGTTTTTCTCGCTACATCCAAGGA
Source organism: Candidatus Izemoplasmatales bacterium (assembly GCA_028697025.1). Lineage (GTDB taxonomy): Bacteria > Bacillota_I > Bacilli_A > Izemoplasmatales > Hujiaoplasmataceae > UBA2289. The sequence continues at coordinate 3,451 of JAQVFZ010000122.1, forward strand.
AGCCATCAATAGTGAAGAAGGAGATGTCGATTGCAACATATTCAAGGTAGCTCGTAATCTTTGGTGATCAATTCTTTCGCCCTTAGTAAGAATTATCGAACTTTGGGTCAGACTGCCCGCAGTTTTATGCATTGAAGTGGCCGAGATGTCAGCTCCCGCTTCCATCGCTGAATAAGGGAGTCTGTGTGAGAAGTAGAACTGAGCTCCATGCGCTTCGTCGACCATGACGGTCATATTATGATTATGGGCGTATTCAGTGATTCTTTTTAAATCGCTGACC
>JAQVFZ010000123.1 GCA_028697025.1 Candidatus Izemoplasmatales bacterium
TTATCCAGAAAATTACTGATTTTCCTTTTGAAATTGTTAATGATTCTCCTAACGTTCCAAAAGAAGGTTTTAATAATGTTTCCGATCTTTATTAAAAACCCCTTGACGTTTTTAATAAGATTACGCATGGTTTACTACCTTTCCGGTTTCTTTGTCAAAGATATAAACTCTTTCTGGTTTGATGGTTAAAAGCACGGTTTTTTGGTTATCGGTCATTGAATCCGAATCTACCAATGCTCTAACATTTTTGCCGTTGAATTCAAAGTGAATCATCGTGTCTCTACCGATATGGAAAATATCTTTGATTTCCGTTTCGAAACCTTTTTCATGAACGCGGAAGTTTTCCGGTCTCATTCCCACATCGTATAAGCCATCAGGAACGTTGACGTTCATGAACGGTTTGTCGTTGATGATTAATTTCTTGTTTTTTACTTCAGCTTCAAAAGCGTTGATTGGAGGATTTCCAAGGAATCTGGCAACGAACAGATTGTCAGGTTGATTGTACATGTCTTGTGGTGCGTCATATTGTTGTTCTTTACCGAAATCCAAAACAACCATCTTGTCGGAAATACTCATTGCTTCTTCTTGGTCATGAGTAACGAAGATGGTGGTAATGCCGGTTTCTCTCTGAATACGCTTGATTTCTTCGCGCATTTGCAGTCTTAATCTTGCGTCAAGATTTGATAAAGGTTCGTCCAAAAGTAATACTCTTGGCTTTTTTACCAAAGCTCTGGCAATAGCAACACGTTGTTGCTGACCACCGGAAAGTTGTGAAGGTTTACGGTCCAACAATTCGCCGATACCAACAAGATTTGCCATTTCCTTAACTCTTTCGAAAGCTTCATCTCTTGGCACGTCCATATTTTCCAGCGGGAAAAGAATGTTTTTGAAAACCGTCATGTGAGGATATAAAGCGTAGTTTTGGAAAACCAAACCAATTCCTCTTTTTTCCGGAGCTAATTTTGTAACATCGTCTTCGCCGAAAAAGATTTTTCCCGATGTTGGTTTAACTAAACCGGCTATCATGAATAATGTCGTAGATTTTCCGCAACCTGAAGGCCCCAATAAAGCCACTAGGGTTCCTGACTCTATTGTGATGTCAAGATTGTCGACCGCCCTTGTTTCCTGTCCGGTTTTATTAGTGAAAACCTTTGTTAAATTCTCTAATCTCAATTCCATAAATTATATGTCCTCCAAATACTATATGTATAATTTTTTAATCGTATTTTTTTCTTCTAAAGAAAATCAAGTAAGTCGAAATAATTAATATCAAGAAATATATCAACAATCCCTTGATAAAAAGGCTTGGATCCAATCTGACGTTATCGTCCAAATGGATGATTCTTGGCGAGATGAAATCATCTCTTAATTTATCAATGTCTTCTTCTGTTGGCAGTTTATCTTCTTGTTCAAAGAAAATCTCTAGATTCTCTTTTACCGTAAAATCTGTCTCCGCCAAAGTTAAAGCGCTTTCAAATATTGTATCTTGGTTGTCATCAACTAACTTTATTGTATCAAACCCATTGTCTAAAAACAAATCTTTAGACAGGTAAACATATCCTTGGTCGTTTACTCCATTTAAAATGTTAAGAGTTTTGAACCGAATTAGGTAAATGTCCTCATCTATAGAAGAGTCGCTTCCGGTCAGGACCAATTTGTCTAAAACCGATAAATCTTGGGTATTGCTATAGACGATGATATAAACGAATTCTTCGACAATAAGTTCAGAAAACTCATTTATTTCGGCTTGGACAACTTCATAACCTCTTATTTGGTAATCCAACTGATCAATGGATATAATCGGGGTAGATTTATGATAATCGGGTATTGAAGTGTAAAAATAATAAAAGTCCGGTAAATCTGATTCTTCATCAGTCAAGGAACCGCCAAACACTTCCTCAATATATCTATTGGCTGTCAAATCAAGGGTATAAGTAAATACTAATAAGAATAATCCGACGGCCAATAAAGCATATAAAATTCTGCCAAATAGTCTCATCCGTGGATTCCATATCCATTCTCTTGTGCAGATAATTGCGCATCCTGGAACCAACGATATAGATAGCGGTTATCGAAAACAAGTTTTGAAGCGCTTCCGTAATAATTGTAGGAGAACCCGTTGAGAACCAGTTGATAATTCAGCAGTACCCAACCGCTTAAATGCTCGGTTCTTAAAACATTCTCATCATCGTCTTCAATATCGATTGTTAATCCTGTTTCGCCGAGATTGACCCAAACCAAACCTAGGTGACGTCCGTAGCTTTCAGTATATCCCAAATTAGGGTCGCTTTGAATGTAGATGTCAATTGCGTTATTTAAAATGAAGGTAGTATAGGTTTTTGCTGCTGGTCCCCATGGATCTGTTACAGGATAAGTTTCTGGGGTGTCAACGCCCAAGAATCTTACTCTTTCGTTGTCTGTAAAGCCAGGCGCAAACGATGCTGTATCGCCGTCATTTATGGCATAAAGGGTTACAGCGTCCATTCCCCCCAACAAGTCGTCGAAAGGTCTGTTTACGAAAGAGAAGGTTATGGAATTAGGAGCAGCTACCGGATGAGTTCCTAGAGTACCGATATAAGTTGGAATATAAGCGTTCCACTGAGTAAACACATAATCTCTAGCGCCTTTGACCACACCTGCTTTTCTAATGTAAACTTCATTGTCCATGATGAAATCGGTATTGCCAATGTGATAGATGGAATCGATGTAAGTATTGTTTTTGTAACGTAATTGAATGGTATCGTTACCATCAAAGTTGAGTTCAAAGAAATACTCGTCGGCTTTTTTAAGTAGATTACCGTTGGTCGAAGCTTTATTGGCGATGACATAAGTTTCTCCCGGCAATAAATCAACGTCTTTGAAATTGATGACGTTAGTTACTTCATAAGACCCATTGTTGTACAAAGCTAAATGATAATCACCTAAGAAGACGGTTGATTCGGTTGGATTGTAAATTTCAATCGCTTGGTCTTGCGTGTCATTTCCACCATCGATATATTTTGATATTATCAAGGATGTCGCATTTTCCGTGAAAGTATTCTTGTATAACAGGATATCAACTATGCCTTCTTCATAATAATCACCAATTTCAAAATCCTTATATTCAACAAAAGAATCTTCCGGGTAATTATCATCAACAATATATTCAAAAGCATATTGAATCTGATTTTCAGTCAATATTTTTTCAATTTCACCTTTTAATTTACCTGTCAAATCAGGTAATTTGGCGGTAATGAAACCAATGTATATAATTAATTGGGTCTGAGAATCGATTTTATCTCCAGGCTCCAAATCATTGCCGTAACTGGAAAACGTTTGATTAGGAACGTCGTTGTTGACCTCTACTTCAAAAGCAAAAAGCACACCTTTGCCCAGTAGCAGCAAGAAAATTTCGCCTTGGGTCAAACCGCTTAGATCTGGCAAAACGTAACTTTCCGTCGCAAGAATTACCTCTATTTCAGTATCCGCTGAAACTGTGTTGCCGGCGACAAGCTCACTGCCATAACCAATAAATACGTCTTCCGAAATATCGGTTGTTTGTTGATATTTAAAAGAATAATTCAAAGATAATTCGTCCAAGACCAAAATAATCTCTGCTTTAGACTTATTTGTCAAATCAGGTAAAGTAATCTCCGGTTCTTCTGTTGAAGTAGTTGGAGTCGTTGTAGGGTTTGTTGTTGGCGTTTCGGTGGTTATACCCGTGGTGGTATTACCACC
>JAQVFZ010000124.1 GCA_028697025.1 Candidatus Izemoplasmatales bacterium
CAGAAAATCACCTGCTTCAACGTTTTATGCGCATGCTTACCGCGCACGCTATGGCAATTTTCAAGATGATTAATATAGTAAACACGCTTGATTTCAAAAGGAATATCTCGATTCCCTTCCATAATGCTCAGCACACCATCACGTTCGTCAACTACTCGCGGCAACTCAATATAACCGCTGTTTTTCACTATGATTTTTTTCATGTTAATAATTCTTCCTTACTTGACTGTTTTTGAGCTACAACAATATTATCCAAATATAAATCATTATTTGAAGGGAAAAAAATCGAAAGACAAATGCCTGATAGATTGATGATACTCGTTAAAATAGAGATAACAATAAAGTTTAAATATTTACTATGCAAATTTACTTTCTTAAAGAAATAGGCATTTAAAAGTTGAAAGAAAAATCTGAAATTATTTAGACTTTTAATTTGATGTAAAATTTTGAAATTATGTTTTTCTAATAAAAATTTTAGCCCAAAAGAAGAGTATCGGGCGTAATCATAAGGCTGTTCATGTTCATCCCAGACAAAGGGGACTGTTAATAATAATTTACCGTTTGGTTTAAGTACACGTCTAATTTCATCAAGAAATTCATCTGGATTGAAAACATGTTCCAAAACCTGATTAACTACCAAAGAATCAAACTCGTTGTCACTAAAAGGAAACTTTTTTCCATCATAAAAAAAATCCGCCACCTTTTTTTTGCGATTTTCATCAGATTCTATTTCCAGACCGATGTATTCAGTATACATAAACATTCCCTGATAGGGTTTATTTCCACATCCCACATCCAAAACTCTTCCCCTAATTTCTGGCGATAGTTTTTTTATGTTATCAGCCAAAGCCTTTCGCGCAAAATAGAAAGGATTTATAAAAAAACCAAGTACCCCTGGAGAAAAATCCTGTTTCTTTATTATGTATTTTAATTTCTCAAACATTTGGTTTCCTCTTGAAAATAAAGCACTTGTCAATCGCTTCACACGAAGGTTTTTTTATAAGGATTTGCCCTGAAATAGAATCAAATTCTGCTATTTTAAGATATTTATCAGCTAAACAATTTTCTAGCGTTTCACGGCCAAATATCCATATCGGATAACTGGCTTTATAAATTACAGGGGGAACCTTCTGTATACATAAACGACTGTGAGTTCTCTCTTTAAAAACAAATGTTCGGTCAATAATAAGGTAATCAGCCTTTACATTTTTCAACTCTTCCAAAATAACATAAGGTTTCTCCAGATATTGTAAAACGTCTGACAATAGTACCACATTGATTTTGTTTTCATTTAAACACAAATCAATATTTTTATAAAAAAATAATTCTCCGGTCTGAAATCTTTCGATTCCAATTTTTACAAAATTTTCCTGTTCAACTATACACCATTTCAGACTGTTCATTGATTTGAATATTTTTCTGTTTTGGAAATAAGTACTGCCTAACGATCCTCCGAAATCAAGTACGTAAAGTTCATTATTGTTTTCTCGTGCCGCTTTCAGCAATGTATTAACCAGCGGCCAGTTGTACTCTTCATGATGAAACAATACCGAATCCCGTTCAAAAACAGCTTCACCGGCGACCACTTTTCCGATAGCGGCAGCTACTTTTTGCACAATATTGTCCTGATTGTAACCAGAGCATAATTGCCTGGCTTCACTCCATGAATCATAATCCCCCGAATAAACTGTGTGCGCTCCTGTTCTCAACAAATTCAGAATCCTTTGAGGAACTATTTTTTTAAAAAATTCTTTTATCTTTCTTTTTTTAGTTTTCATTCTATATAATTTCTTTAGAAATGATGATATAATTTTTTTGCTTTGCTGGTCTTCTGAAATATCTACCCGGGTTAAATTTTGATCTTTTTTGCAATCTATATTGATTAAGTAAACATCATTATTAGTACAATGAGTCCCCGAATTATCCATTCCGATATTTTTCAGCAATGACTCTCCGGGATATAAGGTTAACTTGTTTTTTATGAATGCCGAAGCGTACCAGCGAATTGCCCAAGAATCGATTTTTCCCAATGCCTGATTCTTGAGCATTTTGTGAAAAGGGAAAGAATTATTAAAGTTAAACTTTTTCTTTAATTCCCTGTCAAATTGGTTCAACAATTTATGTGGGTTCGGCTCAAACAAATCCCAACCACGTTTCCAGGTCGCCCATCCCCAGCAGTCCGCTCCTCGCAGGAAAAAGGTTTCCGGTAATTGTTCTTTGACAGGATACATATAGCCATGAATACTTATTACTTTATCTTCATTCTCATACAGTTCCAAAGCATCATTCATAAAACGCAGGAAATATGGCGAAGTTACCATATCGTCCTCAATGACTATAATACGTCCGTATTTGCTAACAACTTCCGTTACTCCGTCTATAACTGAATTAGCCAATCCTTTATTTTTCGGACTTTCATTAATAGTTACAGACCTGAATCCCACAATAGTTTTTATATAATTCCTGACCTCGCCAACCATAAAAAAGTCTTTTTCATCTTTTGGCCCATCGGCGAAAATAATTAAATCACTTTCATTTGCCAATTCATTTGCCAATAATGATTCTACTGTCTGACGAGTATGCCATGAGCGGTTATAAACAAATAACACAATAGGTGAAAAATTCTTTTTCATGAAATTGCTATTTCTGTAATTCATGAAGATCGCCTATTGATCTGTAACTGCGAAAATAACGATTATAACAATTATGTTTTGCAGAAAAAAATATCTCACTTGCCCATACTATGTTCATTAAAACTCCTTGTCAAAGCTAAATATTGAAGCAATTATCACTGCGATAGAAAATTGCCGAGGTGCTGGCGTTGAAATAAATCGGGGTTGGCCCTGTTATTTCTATCTCTTTAAAACCATTTTCGCGGAGAAACTCTTTTGCCGCCCGATATTCTTCCCTAAAACTGTCGTCAAGAATAATCACTCCGTTTTGCTTGAGTGCGTCAATAGAATTCCTTACGCATTTTTCTCTGTCCCGTCCATCAATTATGATAACATCAAACTCCTTTCGGTACTTGCTGATTTCAGCAATATATTCACCAGAATCCAAATCTCTGTAAACCAAATGAACGTTTTCCGGAATCATTTTATTTACAAGTTCGTGCCACTTATGATCATGTTCGCATGAAACTACTTTTCCAACTCTGTCAGCAAGCCATATCGAACTATTACCCGAACCATACTCAAAAACGGCCATGTCTTTGCTTAATCTTTTTTCTATGAACGTGATTACCGGATAAGGCATCCATGGGATTGCGTTACCGGATGAATCAACAGCATTTTTTTCTTACAGCTATTAAACCAGCCCGTTGATTTCAGATACTCGGAATTGCGTAAGACATTCAAACCTCGCAGTCCGGAAATGTCGAGAGTTTTTCTCAGCAACTTTTTAATAATACTCATTAATCGGGTTCACCTTAAAAACTTTTTATTAATTATGAATAATACCATATTCCGACAAATCTGGTCAGAACAAAATTATTGGATAAAAACAGAAAAAGTTCATTGTTTCAAATTCCATGGATATATTATAGCTTTTGAATACAGAAAAAAAAGTCTCCGACATCGGCCTATGATAAAATATGCAAAATAACCGGTAAAGAGGTGGGTAATCAATGATGCAAAGGCCGCACCAGTCCCCCCAAATATTGATAAATATAAAATTACATATTACATTGACAACCATGC
>JAQVFZ010000125.1 GCA_028697025.1 Candidatus Izemoplasmatales bacterium
ACCTTCGAAATTCTTGATTTTCATCTATTCTGTCATGACCTTTATCTTCGGATATACCTTCACCTTGAGGGTGATGGAAAGAGGCGAAGATAAAGCTCAAGAATCTTATTCCAAGTTAAAGGGCTTTGAGCATGTGACGGATCAAATCACCAAAGAGGAAGAAGAACATGAAAAGAAGTTGATAGATCTTTTGGATGAAGAAAGATTGAATTATGTCGGTTCGATGGTCTTGGGCTTGAATGACGCTTTAGTTGAACTCTCCGGTACATTAGCGGGTCTGACCTTTGCTTTTCAAGACACCAGGCTCATCAGCTTGAGCGGACTTATTACTGGTATCGCCGCAACCTTAAGCATGGCGGCCAGTGAATACCTGTCTTCAAAAGCAGATGGACAGGCCAATGCTTTTAAATCGAGCCTTTATACCGGCGGAGCTTATATCGTTACAGTCATCTTGTTGGTTTTGCCATATCTTTTGATCCAAAATCCATTTATTGCCCTGGCAATCATGATTTCCGCAGTGGTCATGATTATCTTCGTTTTCAACCTATATATCGCGGTAGCGAAGAATTTGAACTTCAAGAAGCGCTTTTTACAGATGGCGGCTATCTCTTTAGGCGTAGCGGGATTAAGTTTTTTGATTGGGATTGGCATTGACAAGATTTTAGGCGTGACGGTATAAAAAAAGGGTGGCTTTAGTTCTTGAAGTATGATATGATTTAAGGACAGTCTTTTTGAGAAGAATTACAGTTTATGAAAGGTATCTAAATGAAAAAATTACTAACTTTAGCATTATTACTGATGTTTACAATCACTTTTGTGGCTTGTGACAATAAAACCACTGCTTTACTTACTACTGGTAATACAACTGTTGTTACCACGAATAATCCGACGACTTCTTCACCGACTACCAAAGTGCCTACTACTGGTATGCCAACTACAAATTCGACAACTGAAGCTCCGACCACTGGCATACCGACTACAGGTGCACCGACTACGCAACCGACTACTGTAGTTCCAACGACTACAGAAGAGCCTTTGCTATATTTTTCTGTCGCTTTTGAAACTGACGGCGGCGGTTCATTCGAGCCGGTTGAAGTATTGTTGGGCGAAACCATCAATCTGCCAATACCAGCAAAGGAAGGTTATGAATTCAAAGGGTGGTTTAATAGTGAAGCATTAGAATATTTTTCTACCACACCAATAATTTCCGATGTGGTTCTTTATGCTATTTGGGAACCAGAAGCCAATTATTACGACGATTATCTTGATTTAAGCTATGTTCACGGCATGACCGACGGACAAGATATCACTGTCAGCGGTGTTGTGTATTTCTTGACGGAGAACGGTTATTATATTCAAGATAACACTGCCAATCTCTTTATCTATACCGATTCGACTCCTAATGTGGAATTGGGCTCAAGAGTGGTTATCAGTGGCGAGCTTACTACCTATAGAACTGTAAAACAAATCAAGAATCCTTCCATAGTGGAAGTCAATCTTTATGAACAAGACATTACTCAAGAATCTTCAGTTTATATATCGGAAACCACCACTTTACAACCCGGTTCGACTTATCAAGTCACTGGTGAAGTAAGAATCGAAGGAAGTTACTCGACCGCATACCTTTACGAAGGAACAAAGATGATTGCGGAGATTTATTATGAGTCGTTGTCCGCTTCCGTAAGTGCGATCAAGAGTTTCGTCGGTGAGACGATCACTGTTGATTTACTGTATTACGCGATGGGCGATCAAGTTCCTCGTTTTGCTTACCAAGGTAATTCTACCCATATAGAAATAGTGGCTATTGATGACGCTGAAGCTTTGAGTATGGATGTCAATAGTTTGCCGGACACAAAACAGTTGACGGGAAATTGGTCTTTGGGTACTGGAAAGTACGGCTCGACTTATGAAGTTACTTATGTTTCAAATACTCTTAGTGAGTATATCAGCTATTTAGGCGCTAACTTAACGGTTGAAAGACCGAGTGAAGAAATGGGAGACGCTAGCGGATATATTCTGGTCCAAATCAGTTTGAATGATGAAGTGCCGGTAACTAAGAGCATTAATGTCACTATCAAGGCTATGGGTTCAACAAGCAGTGAAGTTCTGCCGTACTACTCTAGCGCTGTTGGCCTGAGCGGCACTCAGCTTTTGAATGAATTAAACCGCATCATCAACAACGGGTTTAAACAACTAAGCTATGACGACGCCAAATGGGTTTTGGAAATCTCGGACCGAGATCCGCTTAATCCCAACAATGTGATTCAGGTTTACACGCGTTTATCCGTTAAAGGCGCATGGGATTATCCAATTTGGAACCGCGAACATGTCTGGCCTCAATCTTATCTGCAGAATTCAGGACAAAAGTCGGATATGCAAAACCTAAAACCTGCCGATGTCGATGAGAATAGCAGAAGAGGAAATCTGCCGTTTGGTTATATGTCCGGATCCGGAGTATATGAGCCGCATGATGATGTCAAGGGCGATATCGCGAGAATAATCCTTTACATGCTTACGAAATATCCAGGACTAAATATCGATAACGTCGGCAGCATCAATCTCTTTGTCGAATGGCATCAGTTAGATCCTGTGGATGATTTTGAAAGAAACAGAAATGAAGTAATTTACTTGTATCAGAAGAACCGCAATCCTTATATTGACAATCCTGAGTTCGTCGATTTGATTTGGTAAAATAATCGATAAGTCCAATTTTTTTTGATAAAGATTGGACTTTTTTTTATATTTTTTGAGGTCCATTGACAGTCAAATCTTAGAGGCTTATAATTGAGATATAAAACATAGATAAAAGATGAAAAGTTTGCGAGATAATTTATTTGGCAAACTTTTTTTAGGAGAAAAAATGAAAATAGATTATGAAGCATTGGCAAAAGAATATGAGTATCTGAATTCGCCTAAAAGATGGAAGAATTTGGTTATAGTTTCATTGGTAATTATGACCATCGTCATTGCGGTTTTGGTTGTTTTGAGTATTGCCGATAGCGATATGAGAAGTAGCATAGATTTGTTCTTGGCAAGAAACTATAAGTATGTCTTTGGTGGGGTAGGAGTTGTCTTAGTGCTCTCAATTGCTCAAACTTTCAGCAACACGCAAAAAGACAAGCAGAGAATCAAGGAGTATAAAGTCAGGCTTAATGAGTATAAGGCTAAAGCCGCTGATACTTTAGAAAACGTCAAACCGATTGCCAGGGCGAAAATCGATAAATTCAAGAAAAACAATGATTGGTTTAACGAAGATTACGAGTATTTTTACTGGCAAGACCAAGAATCGATTCATTTTTTCCCTTGCCCACCGGTTTCCGCTCAGAATTCGCGTATCTACGGTTTCAGCAAGAAGAAAGCCGACATCAAATATTACGAGATGGTTGGCGAGAAGTTTTACGAGAACAAGATCTCCGGTGGCGGTTCTGAAGGTCCTAATATTGGCGGGGCGATAATCGGTGCTCAATTGGGTGGAACAGCCGGAGCGATTATCGGTGGTCAACAAACGATCAAACCGATTGAAAGCGAACTGATTCTTCATGATACAAGAAAATTGCTTATGATTTTTTCTCTTGACGACGGTGTGAGCGAGATTATCTGCAATAGCGAATTCTTTGGTGTTTTGAAAGTCAATTTGCCTGAGAAATCCAAGGAAATATATGAAGAAATCGCCAAACATAAAGTTTTGGGAAATGCAA
>JAQVFZ010000126.1 GCA_028697025.1 Candidatus Izemoplasmatales bacterium
GTTCAAACAGATGTCCTTCCTTTTTCAATAACAATCCCAAATCGACAATCGTCCTGAATCCTACTCCCGAACGGTAAAGATGCTTAATCATATGGTAAAGTTGATAAAAGAAATTGTACTCCCTTGACAACAAATATTCTGATTCGGATATCTTCACAGTATAACGCCATGGGTCAAGAAAAAGTTTCTTATATTCACCCTCTATATCGCTATCAAGCATCGGATGAACTTCGACGTTTATCCCATCTTTAATGAAGCAATCGTGACTGGTGGAATTAGTCCAGTTATTGAAACCATTACCCTCGAGTACTTGATGGATTCTTTCCATATCATAATCTTTTACCAAGACATCGATATCACCCATTGCTCGCATATGGCTTTCAGGATAAAGGCTCTTGATGAAACTGCCCTTTAGAAAAACAAAATCAATTTTTTCTTTTGAAAATAAAGTCTTTAACTCTTTAATCATTTGCTTCTGCAACTCATCCATCCTGACGTACTGATAGTAATCGTTCTTCAGGATTTTTAAAGCTTCTTCGCTAATTAGAGAGCTTTCCATCGATTTATAAGTCAAGCCGACAAGTTGGTTGGCTCTGATGATTTTGGCATCTTCCCAAGTGATGGCTTCAATAAATTTTTCTTGACTTAGCGAGCAATTGATAAGTCGCAGGAACTTTCCATAATCAGCATTCATCGCTTATTACCTCTGATTAACCTTCTTAAAAAAAGATAAGTTCTGCGTTTAGCAAGATACTTTCTTACTCTTTTCAGATATTCAGGACTAGCTGTTGAAACCATCTCTTCATCACTTTGATACTGATAGACATAAGCATAAATGTCTTCTTCATGGACAGTCTCAGAAAAGACGGAATTGTCGCCTCTAAAGATGAAGTGTGATTTGTGTTGTTTGATTAACCGGTGCAGAATGTAGTTATCCCGGTATTTAAAAAGGCAGATATCTCCTACTAGATAATCATCTTTTTTCATCAAAAAGACTTCCGTCAATCCATCTAGCAAGAACGGTTTCATTGAATTGCCTTTCACCAAAAAAGAGACTTTGTCTCCTTTTTTTAAGTCTTCAATAATAGTTTCAAAAAAGTCTTGATTGGAAACAACCAATTTACTCAAGCAAATCATTCTCCTCTAAAATCCTGACGAAATTATCAATGTCTTTTTCTAGAAGACTTTGATCTGCATCATATTTTTCCAGCATCAATTCCAGTAATTCATCTTTATCCATTACTCTGTTCTTCAAGGTTTCAAAGATGAATTTTGCCGTGTTGTTCAAAGTAATTATGCCTCTGAACCTGATGGCTTCGTCCTTGATGGGAACCACGACAAACTCGTCTTTTATTGTCTTGATTACATAATTTTCTTTAATTTTCATGGTTTTCCTCCATAAACTGCTTGATGAAACGAGCACTTGATTGATTATTGATATTCTCGAATTCATAAATCTTGACCTTACTAATCAGTTTATCGACGATTGAAGCCGTATTATCCAACAATATTTCTTCGCTCGGCCGATGGATATTTTTGAAAATATGGGTGATTTTATCCTTGACAGATAATTCACTTACTTTTAAATAATTCCCTTTGCGTAAGAAAAAGACATAGTCCAAAGGCCTTTCTAGGTTGGCGTTGATAACGTCTTTGCCAGACCATGGCGTACCACAGACATAAAAACGCTTGTCCTTTTCATACAATAACGGTTTGTCTTCATTGATGATTTCGCTCTTTGGGTAGACGGCAAGAAAATGATTTGTTTGGGTGGATTTACCGACGGTAGACGGTCCGGAAAACAACCAAGTCAAGTTATCTAGAGTGATTGCGGAAGCATGCAGGGAAAGGTAGTTTTTTGTTACGGCTAAATCAAAGAACACCATACCGCTTAAAACATACTCATACTCCGCCAATCTATCGCCGATTTTCTGATTCAAAGTGATTTCCATCAAGGAAAAATCGTTTTTGTAATAGATCAGATATTTGATTTCATCCTTTACAAAAACAGCGATATAAGTATCGTATTCATTTTCTAGTTTAATTCTGTTTTCATGTTTCAAAGTGATAGGCCGGTCCGGCAAATGAATCTCTTCTTCAACTTTTACGACCAACTTTTGATAACTGATCGACTCATCAAAGAATTCATAAGCATTAATTTTATCACCGAAATAATCGTTATAGCAATAAGTGAAATCAAGATAAATATCCGCTATCTTTAAGCTTTTCCTCATGAATTTCCCCTTTATCTGCTTCCACCGGTATTGAATTTGATTGAGAGAGCCCAAAAATCAAGTACCAAAGACATGTTGCTGATGTCTTCGATTGCTTTTTTAACCTTCAGAAAATTAGGAGCCAAAGAATAAAATTCATGTTCCGGCATGATAAGCTGATACTTATTGACATCTTCCTCGTTCAAGAGAATTGTACTACATAGACTTGCTTGATACATGTTGGCATTTTGCAAATCGTCTTGATGATATATTTTCTGGTTTACTTTGTCGGTTAGAGTATAAAGGTTCAAAAATGCTAAAGCACTTTGAAATATTTCATATTCAATTTGTTCTTCCGGCTTCGTTTCATAGTTTTCTTGCACCAGCTCGTCATAATAGACTTGTCCTTCAACCCGGGTAAACATTTTTACAACAATATCGTCCATATAGGTTTCCTTGAACAACAAAGCTTGATAGGGGCGGAATTGATCATTCCAGATAATGACTGAAGTCATTGCGAAAAATCTGTCTTCCATCCAAACTAGTTTATTTTCATCCATATTAATCCATCCTTAATATCTAAATATTATATGCTATTTATTTGATAAAATCTAGATAATATGCTTAATTTACTACCTCAACAAGAAAAAGGAATGACAAAATTCGTCATTCCCTTACAAAATAATGTTTCTAATCAAGGCGTTACAGTATACTGTGCATATACTGTCAAATCTTCTTCAGGCATGGTTGTGAAACTATATGGAGTATAGCTGACGCCATCAAAAGTGAACCAACCGGTAAAATCAAAACCGACTTTTACCGGATCAGCCGGAGCTGTCAGTACCGTACCGATCTTTTCGTAAATCAAGATATCACTTTCACCGTTATCGAGAACGACAGTGATAGTCCTGTGATTGACGCCCCAATTGACGGTTAAAGCCCCATTGGCGTTCCAATCAGCTGCCCATCCTGCCGGTTTTGAAGTAGCTTCGATATTTAAGATAACGTCACGAGTATTGTCAAAAGCTCTTATTCCAACGTAAGTCACAGTATCGGCGATGAAGAGTTCATTCAATTCTGGACACCAGCTAAAAGCATAATTTCCGATGTATTCTAAACTATATGGATCGCCGTAGATGATGGTAGTGAGCAGATCACAACCATAAAAACCGTAATTATCGATTTTTATCAATGAGCTTGGCAAATACATTTCAACTAATGAATTACATTGGAAAAAGGCGTTATAACCAATGGTTGTGACCGTATCAGGCAAAGTGATGTTTGCTAGATTTTCACAATACATAAATGCAAGATTACCAACAGAATAAAGAGTGGAAGTTTCAGAAAAGTAAACTGAAACCAACTCGTCGCAATTATAGAACATATTATCAGGAATGGTAACCAGACTTGCCGAGAAGGTAAAACTTTCCAGTGATCTACAATTGTTGAACAAGCCTGTGCCTAT
>JAQVFZ010000015.1 GCA_028697025.1 Candidatus Izemoplasmatales bacterium
CTCCTTTTCTTTTTATTTTATATTTTTTAAATAATATAAATCTTTTTTTAGTATAAAATATTTCTTTCAAAAAAGCAAGCGCTTTCTGTTCTTTTGTGTTTATATTGTGAGTTTTGTAAGCGTTTTCTTAAATAAATAAGGACTTTTTTGGTAAATCTTGGTTCATTTTTGTGCTTTTCATGATCATTTCATTGACATATAAGTGTATATTTGCGAATCGTTAAGCGCATGATACAGTTGTTTCTTGGTCCTCAACATCTTGGTGTACAAGAATCTGTTCTTAGGGTCAGCGTGATATGTTACCTTTTGTGCTTTACCCCTTAAACTTTGAAAGCCTTCATTATATGTCTTATATACACCTTTGGAAACTAACGCCGAGATCAAAGCTCCCAAAGCAGTTGCTTCCGCAGAAGAGTATACGGAAACCGCTTTGTTGAATACATCCGCCTGAATCTGATTGAAAGTTGGAAACTTCGTCAATCCGCCAGCCGCATGGATAATATCGACGTAACCGATCAAATCTGCGATCAGTTCAATATTTTCCGCCATTTCGAGCGCAATTCCCTCAAGAACGCTTCTTGCAAAATCGCCGCGATTATGTTCTAGCGTCGCATTGAAGAACACGCCTTTTGAAAGCGGATTCCAATAAGGAGCGGCGCTACCTTTAAAATGCGGTACCAACAACAGTCCTTTAGCACCAGCCGGAGAATTGATGACTTCTTGATTGATATTGTCAAATGTTTCTTCTTTATAAAATTGGTCTCGGTACCAAGCATAGATGTTACCCGATGTGAGTAATCCCGCTTCGACAACCCATTTTCCCGGAACTGCACTCGCAGAAAGCAGTACGCGCATGTTTTCATCGAACACCGGTTTTTCCGCATGGGCAATGATAAACGAACCAGTACCGATATTGGCTTCCAGCGTTCCTTCAGTCAAGACGTTAAGTCCCACAGCCGCACACTGTTGGTCACCACCGGCCAAGATGACATCTATCTCTTTCGCCAAACCGGTTTTTTCAACGGCTTGTTCCGACAATGTGCCGATTGAAGTGCCAGGCTTGACGATTTCAACCAATTTGCTTTTGTCAAGATCAAAAGCTTGAATCAAATCATCATCCCATTCAAACCTGTGAATGTCCATTAAAAGCGTTCTGGCAGCTTGAGTGACGTCAGTAACGAATCTACCGGTTAGCAAATAAGCGACATAATCCTGCACGCCGATAAATTTAAAGGTTTCTTCATATAGTTCCGGCATATTGTTCTTAACCCATTTCATCTTTGGTGCACTGAAATACGAGTCCAAACGCAGTCCGGTTTTATGATAGATATCGAGCATCGACATCTTTTCCTTGACGCTTCTTGTTTCTTCATAACTTCTTCTGTCTTGCCAAGTGATGGCATTGTACAAAACCTTACCTTGACGATTGACGGGAATTATCGAAGCTCTTTGTGACGTCAAAGAGATTGATTCGATGGTTATTTTGTTTTTCTTCGCATAATCGTTGATATCTTTTAGAGTCGCATAAAGCGTATCTTTCCAGGTCCGAGGATCTTGTTCGACTTCAATACCGTGGAAGATTGGCGAGTAAGGCAGTTGCGAAGTATATAAAGATTCACCCAATTTATTATAAAGGATGGTTCTCATACTTTGCGTACCAACATCAACGATTGCGATAGCTTTTTCTTTATTCATAGACTTTAAACATCTCCATATGTTCAATGATGGTTTCTTTGGCAACCTTGACGGCTTTGGTTCCTAATTGCGAGTAATGCACTTCAGGATTTTTAGCTATCAGATTTTCAAACAACATAACCACTTGACGAGAAATTTCGGTGTTGACATTAATTTTGGCAATACCATTTTTGATGCATTCATGAACGATATCTTTCGGAGTTCCGCTACCGCCATGCAATACCAAAGGAATATTAACCAAAGCTTTGATTTCTTTCAGTCTGTCGACAGAAATCTTTGGTTCGCCTTTATACATGCCGTGAACGGTACCGATGGAAACCGCTAAACAATCGACTTTTGTCTTTTCGACAAATTCTTTTGCCTGCAATGGGTCGGTGTATTTTGCTTCAGCTTCATCCTCATTAGAATGACTGCCAAGTGCCAAGGAACCAAGTTCAGCTTCCACCGTCACATTGGCACGGTGAGCATATTCAACCACCATTTTCGTATTAGCTAAATTATCTTCAAAACTTAGGTCGGATCCATCATACATCACGGAAGTAAACCCCGAGTCAATTGCTTTCTTGATGGTATCGATATCTTTGGTGTGATCGAGATGGAGCACTACAGGTAAGTCCATGTCCAAAGTCATGGTTCTTACTAGATTGGCAACTTCCTTTAATTCCATATTGGCTAAGTATTTTTCACCAAAGGCAATAATTGCCGGAGTTTTATTTTCTTTGATGGCTTCGATTACCGCTTTGATGGTTTCATAGTTATAGACATTGAAAGCACCGACAGCATATTTATTCTCTAAAGCCTTATATAGTACGTCATTTAAATTGGCAATCATTTCTTAACCCCCGCTAGCCATTTCTTGAAATTTTCATTTTCAAGCACTTCCGGATTAAGAATGAATTGCGCTTTCTTGCCTGACAAAAATCTTTCGATATCTTCAAACAATAAGTAAGGTGATCCTGTCAAAACTTCAGTCGTGGTGCCGGCGATATGAGTAGTCAAAGTCACATTTTCCAAATCGAGGAATGGTGAATTCGGATCAATCGGTTCTTCATCGAAAACATCTAGTCCCGCTCCAGCTATCTTCTTGTTTTTCAACACTTCATACAAATATTTCATGTCGACTAGTCCAGATCTGCCGGTATTGATTAAATAGGAAGTCGGTTTCATCAAATCCAAACATTCTTTTGAAGCCCAACCTTTGGTAGCTTCAACCAAACGCAAGTGAATGCTGATGAAATCAGATTCTTTGAACAAAGTTTCCTTGTCGACAGGAGTGCAATTAGCTTCTCTAATGTCTGCTTCAGGAGTGAAGGCATCATATACCAAAACTTCCAAGTCCCATCCTTGTAACTTTTGCGCTACAAGTCTGCCGATATAACCAAACCATGCTATACCGATTTTTTTACCTTTTAATTGCGGTACGAAATCGACGTTGGAAAATTCCTTTTGCCAACCCTTGTTCTTGATAGAATTATGAGCCTTAGCGATGTTTCTTGATTCAGCGAGCATTAAACCAATCGCAAAATCGGATACAGCTTCAGCGTTTCTGCCCATGACGTTAAAAGCTAAAATTCCCCTTTTTGTCGCTTCAGCCAAATTGATGTTTTCTTTTCCCGCTCTTGCCAATCCGACAATTCTTAAATTCGGCATCGCATCCATCAATTTTGAAGAAACCGGTACAAACAATCCCGCCAATAATTCAGCGTTCTTGCCTTCTTTTAGAACGATTTCCGGTACTGTTTCGATTTCCGGTCCTTGTTGTTCGACTCTTAATCTTCTGTCTTGGAGTCTAGCCCACTCCGTTTCAAAATCTTGCATTGCCAATTCATTGAAAAATTTCTTCACATGTTTGTCAAATGCCGGTTTAAACATTTCGCTTGTGATCATCGGGTCGCCTGAGATAATTGCTTTCATAAATTTCCTCCATTTTTATTTTTAATAATTGTTTGATTTTGTGCTTTTATGGTATTAACATCGTTATTTTATAACAAAACAGCATTAATGTCAATGCTGTTTTGTGCGTATATGTTCTTTTTTTATCTCTTTTTGAAATAAGGCGCATATTTGGCAGCCAAGATAATCGCTTCTGACATCGAGATTTCGTTGGCAATGTTTTTACCTGCGATATCCATAGCTGTACCATGATCAACTGAAGTTCTTAAAAACGGCATACCGTTTGTGATGGAAATGGTTCGATGAAAATCATAAGTCTTGGTGGCGATATGGCCTTGGTCATGATAAAGCGATAGTATCGCTGCCCATTTTCCCGACAAGCCAATCGCAAAGATACTGTCTGCCGGCACTGGACCAACTACGTCATAACCTTGTCTTTGCATTTCTTCGATTGCCGGAACAATTTCTTCGACTTCTTCCCAACCGAATAGTCCGTGCTCGCCAGAATGCGGATTCAAGCCAGCCACGGCTATCGTACCCTTGACCCCAAGTCTTTCCAAAGCTTCATGAGAACGTTTGATATAGTCCATGACTCTTTCTTTTTTCACCATATCAATCGCCTTGCGTAAAGATACGTGACGTGACAAGAAGAAAACACGAAGTTTTTCGATTTCAAACATGGTCAAAGGATCGTGAGTATCAGATAAAGCTGCGTAAATTTCGGTATGTCCGATAAAAGGAACATTGGCAGCTTTCAGACTTTCTTTATTTATAGGCGTGGTCGCAATCGCTTTTATATATTCCTTGTTACTTAAGTCTACACTGGTTTTGATGTATTCAAAAGCCGCTTGACCGCACATAGCGTCGACTTTCCCTAGAACCAATTTATTCATATCGATGTTGTTTACAGGGTAAACGTAAATCACATTCTTTTCAAATACTACCGTTCTCGGGTCATCGACTTCCTTTAACACTACCGGCAATTTATAAAGATCAATGATATTTTTCAATACCTTGACATCGCCAATCAAAAGCGGGTTGCTGACAGCTAGGACTCTTTCGTCTGTTGCAGATTTTATCGCTATTTCCGGACCTATTCCTGCAGGATCGCCAATAGGTACTCCTATTATTGGTTTATTCATCTTACTTCCTCCTCAAAATATTCACTTATTATTAAATATGCATCTTCATTACCAATCATACCGCCTTTGGTGATAATTGGCAATCCATGGAATCTGCCTTCGACAACTTTTCCGTAAACACATAAAGGCATGACTTCATCAATTAATTCTATTCCTTTCGCTGAGTTATCCAGCAAGAAACTCAAAGTAGTGTCGCCGCCACTTGAAAAGATACCCTTGATTTTTGCATTTTCAAGAACGTATTTTGCAATCTTTGCTAACGATAGATTAATAATTTTCGAAACATTATCGACTTTTATGCCTTTTTCTTTTGCAATCTGGAACAGATCAAGGATTATGCGATTATCAAGATCAAATGTCGATATGGCAATATGGGTATGAGTGGAATTCTTAATTTTTTCAGTAACGTCTTTGCTGATTGAGATTAAATTCTTTTCTTCCAATAAATCTATCGGGTTAAGAGGAATAACCTTGAAAGTGTTTTTTCCCCTGACATACTTTAATTGTTTGTAAGTGGTGTCAACGACACTGCCAACCAAGTACAGGTATTTTTCTTTGGCGAGTTTTTCTCTTACTTTTTCTCTTGTGTAATAGAAAGTGAACACCCCTGGATCAACTGTGATTATTTCGTACTTCAAGCCAGCAAGCACTCTGGAGATCAAGGCAACGTCTTCATTGGTTTCCGCATCAAAAATGATGCCGTCAAAATCTTGATAAACATTTTCAACTAATTTTGTCAGCTTTTCTTTATCGTCATAAACCTCTTTATAGATGTTAGCCAGCGATCCTTCGAACTGCTTTTTGAACAAGGTGTATGCATCCGCAGTATCTATCGGCATCTTGGGATCTTTTGCCACATCAGTCTTTTCCAAACTGACGCCATTTACATAAACTTGACCATTCAAGCAAGTTCTTCCCGACTTTGGAAAAGCCGGTACTATAGCGATTTTCCTGTTAGGGAACGTCTCTTTGAATGCATTTAGTTCAGCCCCAAGATTTCCTCTCAATGTCGAGTCGACTCTCTTATTCAAAACCAAGATCTCACAGTTCTTAAAACTTCTTAAAACATCCAAAACTCTGGTTTTGGCAACAATTCCTTCGACACCTCTGCTGTCGGTTGAAACGGCCAAAGAATCATAACCGGAAAAGTCGGGTAAATCACTTTGATTTATTGCGCTCAAAGTTTTCAACTTAAGTTTGTTTAATAATATCGCACTGGCATTAGCTCCAGTCGAATCATCGCAGACGAATAAGGTTTTTAACATCATTTATCCTCTTTCCTTTTGCATTTTACCGAAATAAATTCCGTTGATTTAATATCATAGCCGATAACATCCTTGATATCAAAATCGGATATTACCACGTCAAAATCGTTTATGTTCAAAATCTTGTAAAGCGATTTCGAGTAAAATTTCGATGAATCAACCAAGAGAATTCTTTTTTCAGCCACATTAAAGGCAATTTTCTTTAATTTCATTCTATTGATATCAGGCGTACAAAGATTCATGTCGTTATCGACTGAGGACGTACCCAAAAATGCAATGTCAATGCTAAGTGAGGAGAGCATGTCCTGTGTAAAAGTATCATTGACGCTTCCTGTCTCTTTGCCAATCATTCCACCTAAAAAGATTACTTTGTTATTTGTCAACATCAAATGTGCAGCCACCCGGATATCATTAGTGACGATTGTCAAGTTTTGATTAGGCAATTTTTGTGCCAACTCGTAAGTGGTTGTTCCGGCATCAAGGAAAATCGTTTGATTGTTCTCAATAAATGAAAGGGCTCTTTTAGTAATACATTGTTTAATTTCCGCATGTTCTTCTCGTTTTTCATTGTATGCCATTTCCTGTAAAAGCACACGATTCATTAAAGCTCCTCCGTGAGTTCTCTGTAAAAGGTTGTTCTCTTGAAGCTTTTCCAAATCCCTTCTGATTGTCATTTTCGATACATTGAATTTATCCGCCAATTCCTCGACAGTTACATTTCCTTTTTGTGTTAATAATTCCAGAATTTCCAGTTGACGATTATTACTGATCATAAATAGCACCTCCCTGTTTACTTATGTTCGTTTTTGTTTATTTTATTCTATCATGTTTGAAATATTTATGCAATAAGAACACTCACAACTTTTATCAAAAAATATAAAAAAAGCACAAATTCATCAAACGTGAGGAATTTGTGCTGCTTATCAAACAGTTATTAGTTAACGATTGTCATAATCCATTATTACGACAAATGTCGAATTTGCGGTAACGATCATCTGACTGCCACCAGTAAAGGTTTGAATAGTTGTTGTGCCTGCTTGTTCGCCATTTACCACTAAATAATAAGTAGCTCCGGAGCCAAGATTGATTGTTACATCTGTGGTATTGGAATTATGGAATACCAAGAATGATTCAGCTGAATCGCCACTGCTTGCGTTGGTAATTTCATAAGCAATTACGCCCGCTATTTCTTGATAAATAAAACTTAAAGTCGCATTTACTTGTTCGGCCGTTGTCATTCTGAAGGAAGGATGTGCTTTTCTTAAGGCAATCAACCCCTTATAGTAGTTGTAAACGTTTTGTGTATCTTCTTCCGTCATCAAATCCCATCTGATTTGATTAACGGCATCAGGTGATTGATAAGAGTTATGATCGAAGCCTGTTCCGCTTACAAGCGGTTTGGATCTCAGAAGTTCATCTCCAGCGTGCAAGAAGACGATACCTTGAGAGGTCAAAACAATAGCATTCGCTTGTTTTTGCAAAGCCACCAGATCGTCCAAACGTCCTATTTCATCAAGAGTCATATATAGTTTGTCATGAAGCGTGTTGTTATCGTGAGCGGTGACATAGTTGATGGTTTTTGTCGGTTGTGTATGCCAAATCTTACCGGCTGAAGTCGCTGTTGCGTTCACTCCTGCGTGAGCGATGCCACCTACAATACCGTATTTGACTCTATTGATGGTATCCATGCCAGCAATGCTATAAACGCCTTGAATGAAACCGCCAAGCGTAGATCCAAAGACAGAACCTTTGACACCATCGCGCAAGTCATCATTGAAAGCCGCTACTTCCGGCATTGCATATAAATTGGCTTTTCCAGCCTGAAGGCTTCCGGCCAGTGGTGTAGTGCCACCAGTCCAAGGTTCGCCATAAACCATAATCGTATCATCGATTTCATGCAGCGCATCAACAAGTAAATTCATAGTTTCGGTATCATGAAGTCCCATAAGATCGAATCTGAAACCGGAAATATTGTACTCATAAGCCCAGAATGTCACTGAATCGATCATGAACTTTCGCATCATGATTCTCTCAGAAGCCGTTTCATTGCCGGTGCCTGAACCGTTGCTGAAAGCGCCGGTTGAAGTTTTACGGAAATAATATCCCGGAACGATTTGTTCGAAATTGGAATTAGCGGTTTCACCGTGATGGTTATAAACGACATCCATGATTATTCTGATGTTTGCTTCATTAAATCCTGTTATCATTTCTTTCAATTCTCTTACCCTGGTTTCACCATCGTAAGGATCGGATGAATATGAGCCTTCCGGAGAATTGAAGTTTAATGGCATATAACCCCAGTTGAAAGAATTATAGCCGACTTCATCAAGTCTTGATTCGTCGATAGCATTACCGAAATCGAAGAATGGCAATATTTGCACATGCGTTACACCCAAATCAACGATATGGTCAAAGCCAGTCTTATAACCGTCATATCTTGTTCCCGATTCAATCAAGCCGAGGAATTTACCCCTGTTTGCTTCCGTCCCATTCCAACTTGAATGAGCGGTTAAATCCCTGACATGCAATTCATAAATGATTGCATCTGTTGGATTAACCATATTGTTTGGCCTGGAATCGTAAATGAATTCGCCCGGATTAACTTGTGAGAAATCGACGACCATACCCCTTAAGCCATTAACACCAGCGCTCTTGGCATACGGATCGACAACTTCAGCCTCAAGACCGCCGTTGTTTATTGTATAAGTATAGTATTTTCCATGAAGGTTTCCAGTTTCTTCATGATAGAATGTTCCCTTGACACTTCTTATCATATCAACGGATTTCTCAGGAACATCAGTTCCGCCGAAATCTGCCGGAGTGCCACTGGTATAAATGTTTAACGTTACTGATTGTGAGACAGGAGCCCAAACCCTGAAAGTCGTAGTAGTCGCTGTGACTAAAGCTCCCAAATCATCTCCTTCATACCCGAAAGCCGTTTCAAATGCTTCCGTATCGTAAATGCCGTCAAATGTAACCGGGAAGCTTCTTGTCTCTTGATCTGAGAAAGTGGCTTCAATGGTATAAGACAAAGCAAAATCAATATCATTTGCTAAAGTAACTGTACCAGCCGCACCAGTAACATTTCTTGCCGATATAGTTTGTTCAACTCCATCAGCTTTCACAACAATGCTCTCGCCATTCAAAGTTTCTGTTCCTTCAAATTTGACGGTGTTTAAAGCCGTGAAATAAGCAAACTTAAGTTTAGGATTCTTGCTAGGACCGTCAGGATCGCCAAGATATGTACCGATTCTTTCGTCACCTTCAACTAAATAAATATGGAATTCTTCATTAGCTTCCATTGCAGGAATATCCACAAATCTGTCGGCATCAATATCTTTTGCCAACCAATTGCCTTTTCTGACAATAAATCCTAAACGTGTAATATCAGGGAAAGTTTCATTGATGTTAATCATTAATACTTTTCCGCCAAAATTGTATTCAACGTCCGTATTATCGTCTGTAAAGGTATAAGCTGCACCATCTAGGCCTGTGGGTTTGTTTTGCCAAGCCCAGACGTTCCAATCGGTATAATCACCAAGAAAACGGTAATAGTGAATAAAAATCTTAGGTGAATCCGGATCGACAACAGTTGTTTTTTTAGTCGTAGGCGCAACAGTTGTCGGTGCTACAGTAGTTATATCGGTAGTAGTTGCTTGTTCAGTTGTTGTAGTGTTGCCACAAGCAACAACAGTAAAGACTGTCAACAACATTAAAAACATGAATATTAGTTTTTTCATTTTATCCTCCACTTTATTATTACTTCAATCATATTATAACATACCGATATGATTTGAAAGGGATTACACTCAAAAACTGAAAACGTTAACACATCTTTAGTTACGGGCTTTTGTTTTTATATGAAGGGCTAAGCCCTTGCAAACGCTCACATTAAATGATAAAATGACAAATGTAAAGACAATATATATAAATAAGGAGAGACGAAATGAAAAAATTATTGTTATTATTCACTCTAGCAATCATGGCTTTTGCAGTTGTTGGTTGCGGTGGGGCAACTACCGGAGATAACACAACTACTGTTCAAGCAGGCACAATCAAGATTTGGGTAGGTGCTGAATCACAAGCATTCTATACACAAAAAGTTGAAGATTACAAGGCTTATTATTTAGAACAAAACGGAACTGCTTTTCCTCATAATTTTGAAGTTGTAGCAGTTGACACTGGCAGTGCTGCCGGTATGTTCTTAAACGATACCGAAGCTGGCGCTGACATTTTCACATCAGCCCATGACAACTTGGGAAGACTTATTGCTGGTTCAAGCGCTGTTATGCCAGTACAAAGTCAAGCGTTGTTGGATCAAATAGCAAATGACAACCCAGAAATGTTCCAAAATGTAATCAAGGGAACTTTTAACAATGTGGAATACACATTTGCTGTTCCTTATGTAGCTCAATCACTAGTGCTATATTATAACAAAAAATTTATTGACGAAACTCAAGTACAAACTTGGGAAGGCATTTTACAAGCTGCACAAACAGCCAACAAAAAAGCTCTTGCCTTGTCAGGTACCGACGGTTTCAACAACTCCTTCATCCTTCTTGCTAGAGAAGCTGAAACTCAAGCTACTTCCTTAAGACTATATGAAGGAAACGTGTTAGATAACACCAATGGTACAGGTGACGATACCATCGCCAAATTAAAATGGGGTCAATCATTCTTCACTCACCCTAACGGCGTTGTTAGCTCATCAAGTACAGCTTGGGAAGTTCAATTGCAACAAGAATCTACCATCGCTTTTATCGGTGGAGCTTGGCATTATGAAGCAGCTAAGAGTTCTTTGGGCAATAACTTAGGAATAACAGTTCTTCCTTCTTTCACCATTACCGAAGCTGACGCTTACGGAACTTGTGAAGCAGGAACAGTTTTCCAATCCGGATCATTCTATGACACCAAGGCTTTCTTCATGAAAAAAGGTAGCCCATATCAAGAATATCTTGAAGACATCCTACTTTATTTAACTAGCAAGGAAGTTCAAGAAGAATCATTCGAAGAAGCACAAAACTTACCTGCATACAAAAATGCTTTGGAAGAATTTGCAGCTTTCGATGAAGATACTCCAGAAATAATGTTGGCAACCGCTCAATTAAGAATGGCTGAATTCTCAATTCCTCAACCATTTGGCGGTTCAAGCAAATTCAATACCTATTATTACCAAAAAGGTGCTCCTGACTTAATTCTTGAAATCTTGGAAAACAGAGATGGATTATATGCTACTCATGCACAAATACTAGAACAAATGCAATATGTTGAAACAATTTGGAAAACAGGAGTTAACGAAAAAACAAATTAATCCCAATCTTAAGGAGATAATATGGAACATATTGAAAATAAGAAAAATAAAAAGTCGAGTGTAATATCTCGCTTTTTATCTTTTTTTAAAAACCTGGGTTTGGGAATCGTTAATGGATTTATCAACTTAGGTAAGAAAATCAAAAATGGTTGCACCAAATTCTATAAGAGATTTATGGACGGCAGCATCGGTACAAAATTGTCGCATTTTGTCATGGGTGTCGGTAACTTTTATCACAAACAATTTCTTAAAGGTTTGATATATTTATCAATACAAGCTGGATTCTTGTACTTGATGATTACTTCTCCTAAAGTCAACAACACGCCGATTGGTTTTAAGTCATTGTCTAACTTAATCACTTTAGGTACTGAACCAGGTGACTTCTTCACTCCGACCGACAACTCAATGTTGATGTTGTTGTTCGGCGTTATTGTCCTTGGTATTATTGGCATGTTCTTAATGGCTTACAATTCCAATATCAAGAGTTCATACAAAGCTGATATGGACAAGAGAAAAAACAAAAAACCTACGAGTTTTAAAGAAGACATCAAATCATTATTGGATGAAAGATTCCACGTTGCCCTTTTAACACCGGCAATGATTGGTGTCTTGATCTTCACAATCTTGCCGACTATCTTTATGATCTTCATCGCTTTCACTAATTTTGACAAAGAACATACAGCGGGCTTGCATTTGATAGACTGGGTTGGTTTTAAAAATTTCGCTGATATCTTTAGCGGTACCGGTGAAATATCCAGAAGATTCTTACCGGTATTGTCATGGACTTTAATTTGGGCTTTCTTTGCGACTACAACCAACTATATCGGCGGTATTCTCTTGGCATTACTCATCAACAAGAAAGAAGTAAAACTCAAAAAATTATGGCGGACAGTCTTCGTTATCACCATTGCCTTACCGCAATTTGTTACTTTGTTGGCAATGAGAAGTTTGCTCTCTAACGGCGGGCCGGTAAACCAAATGTTGGTGACTATCGGACTGATGCAGGCTAACGAGCCATTTGAAATTTTAGCCTTTGCCAGCAGTCCATGGATTGCCAAGACAGCCATTATCTTAATCAACATCTGGATCGGCGTCCCTTATACCATGTTGATGACATCAGGCATTTTGATGAACGTGCCTTCGGAATTATATGAAGCAGCACAGATAGACGGCGCTACCAAACGTCAAGCTTTCTTCAATATCACAATTCCTTACATCATCTTCGTTACTACGCCGTATCTGATTACTTCTTTTATTGGTAACATCACTAGTTTCAATGTCATCTTCCTTCTGACCGGTGGTTTACCAAGAGCAGCTGGCGGAGCGATTGCCGGCGAAACCGACTTGCTTGTCACCTGGCTCTACAAATTGACGATCGAGCAAAACGACTACAATCTCGGTTCAGTCATAGCGATCATGACCTTTATCATTACCGCTTCAGCGACCTTGATTTCCTATCGTCGCAGCAAATCTTATAAAGAGGAGGATGCTTTCCAATGATGACTACTGTAAAAGAACCTAAACAAAAAAAGTTTAGAAGCGTCAAAGCGCAAAAGCTTACATCTACCATCTTTTCCTATATCGCATTGGTCATTCTCTCTGTCATTTGGTTATATCCAATCTTATGGATTATCCTCAGTGCTTTTAGAGTGGAATACAGGGACGGCAATTTGGTCAGTACTGTTGTCGGGCATTATTTCCCTAAATCGTTCGGTTTGGAAAACTTTAGAATCCTGTTTGCCAACGCCGATGGGAATAACCCATTCATTCAATGGTTTATCAATACCTTGATTGTCAGTTTCTTTACTTTCATACTTTCGACTTTATTGACATTATCCGTTGCCTACGTCATGAGCAAGATTCGCTTCAAAGCCAGAAAAAAATTCTTGGGCATCGCCATTATTCTTGGCTTATTTCCTGGCTTCATGTCAATGATAGCTATTTATTACATCTTAAAATCTATTAATTTAACCGGTACGCTCTACGCCTTGATTTTAGTTTACTCAGCTGGAGCCGGTCTAGGATTTTATGTCGCCAAAGGATTCTTCGATATCATTCCTAACTCGCTGATGGAATCGGCGAGACTTGATGGTGCGACCAATTCGCAAATCTTCACGAAGATTATCCTGCCAATCAGTAAACCGATTATCATTTATACTGCTTTGTTGTCATTTACCGGACCTTGGATGGACTTCATCTTCGCGAAGGTTATCTTGGGCACCAATAGGAATATGTACACAGTTGCGGTCGGGCTCTACGAAATGATGTACGGCGAACAAGTTAGTTCAAGCCGTTTCACCATTTTCGCAGCCGGTTCTGTAATTGTGGCTATTCCAATCGTTACACTATTCTTGTCAATGCAGAGATACTATGTCGAAGGAGTTACTGCTGGCGCTGTCAAAGGATAGATGATTATGAAAAAAATAATATCATTGATCCTCATTGTCCTTGCCGGGTTTACCATTATGTCATGCAACTCTACTAGCAATGAATTTATCATTAAGGAGAAAACCTTGAAGTCAGCCAAAATCGATGACGCTTACCGAGTCTATTATGAAATCTTTGTCGGCGCCTTCTCCGATTCTGACGCTGACGGCATGGGAGACTTACAGGGAATCGTCAACCGATTCGATTACCTCAACGATGGTCTTGACGATTCAGGTAAAAGTTTGGGGATAGAAGGCATTTGGCTAATGCCGATCATGCCTTCCCCTAGTTATCATAAATACGATGTCACCAATTACATGGAAATCGACAGCAAGTACGGTTCTCTGGAAGATTTCGAGAGTTTGACCGAACTGGCAAACTCAAGAAACGTCAACATTATCATCGACTTAGTCTTGAATCACACTTCGAACCAACATCCTTGGTTCAAGGCAGCAAAACAAGCTATCATAGATAATGATTTGGACAATAAATACATCGGTTATTACACATTGGTAAAAGCCGACCAAAAAGAAAGCGGGAAGAAATACTATCCTTTCGCCGGCGATTACTATTATGAAGGCAACTTCTCGAGTTCGATGCCGGAACTAAATCTGGACAACGAGGATTTAAGAGCTGAAATTATTGAAATCGTCAGTTTCTGGTATGAAAAAGGCGTATCTGGCTTCAGGCTTGACGCGGCTAAATACCCTTATCTTTATGAAGAAGAAAAGAACATAGAATTTTGGAAATGGTTCGTTTCCGAATGCAAGAAAATCAAACCTGATACCTACATAGTTGGGGAAGTTTGGTCAGGCGACAGTCTGATTGCTCCATATTATGAACCGTTCTCCAACTTCGACTTCGGCATGTCGGGAATCGACGGCGCCATCACGCAGACTGCCAAGCAATTCGATGATGTAAACAATTACGTCGATTATCTCAATCGTTACCGCAACATGATTGAAACCGTCAATCCGAACGCCATTTTGACACCTTTCATTTCCAACCATGATATGGATAGAGCTGCAGGTTATTTAAGTTTAACCGACTATGAAATGCAAATGGCTGCGAATCTTTATCTTCTTACCTATGGCAATCCTTTCATCTATTACGGTGAAGAGATTGGCATGAAGGGTTCGAGGTCAACGGAAATGACTGATGCGAACAGAAGATTGGCCATGCTTTGGGGAGACGGAGATACCGTTACTGACCCTATCGGTACGACTTATAATCCTGAAAACCAAACAAACGGTACTGTGGCATCCCAGTTATTGGAAGAATCTAGTCTTTATAATCATTATAAGAAACTATTGATGATTAGAAAGGCCAATCCGGAAATTGCCAGAGGAAAATACACCGCACTTGATTTTGCCGGATACAATACTTTTGGGGGATTCCTGACGACATATAATGATGTTACCTTGGGAATTTTCCATAATACCGGCAGTACGGAATTAACGATTAAATTAAGTGATTTCACCGATTTTGAGTTTTTAACCGTTAGAGCTTTTGCCGGCAGCGGAATTGCGGAATTAAATGGCGATAATCTAGTAATAGCGCCGTTTACTTCAGTAATTCTAAAATAATAAAAGCGTTTACACATTTACTTTGCAAAGGGTCAACTGGATTGACACATATTACCCGCAGTGATATAATGTTAGCAAGTTTTAAATTTAATTTAAAATATAAGGAGAGAAAAAATGAAAAAATTAGCATTATTATTTTCAATCGTAGTCTTCGGTTTAGTGTTAGTTGCTTGTGGTGGAACAACTACAACTGCAGCTCCTACAACCGCAGCTCCTACTACTGCAGCTCCTCAACTTTTGGAAAACACCGAAAAAGATTACTACTTGACTGGTAACTGGAACGGTTGGGATACAAAAGAAGACGCTGTTATGGAAGCTATTTATTTAGCAGATGAAAGAGTCGCTTCAATCGCTGACGAATTAGAAGGCGCAAAATACTTATATGTATTGGAATTCTTCTTACCTTCTGAAGATGCAGGTTGGGGTGCAAACTATATCGTTGGTGAAGAAAATGTTCATTTCAACGGTAACCAAACAGTTAAAGTTATCCGTACCTTGGCTGACGATCCAGACACAAGAGACTGGTGGGCACAAAGTCCTGAATCAGGCGAAATCACAAACTTGACTCCAGACACATTGTTCATACCTCCATTCATTGAAAACGCTACAACTACTTTTGTAGACGATATG
>JAQVFZ010000016.1 GCA_028697025.1 Candidatus Izemoplasmatales bacterium
TAAAGTTTGGAGCGCCTCTAAATTTAACAAATCCAAACACAGAAAAAGTCAGAGATATTGAAAAAAGAGGTTTGGCAGTAGGACTCAAACTTTTAAGGTCTGAACTGCGTCATCTCGGGACGGAAGTGAATCTAAAAGTTTTAAAAAACATGTATGAGTATCTTAAAACCAGAATTGACATGTCCTTTAAAACCGAAGTTAAAAACATCATTGTCGAGAACGAACAAATCAAGGGTGTGATTTTGCTCAATGATCAAAAAATATATGCCAACAGCGTTGTTATAGTTCCTGGTAGAGACGGTTCTTATTGGTTAAGCAACTTGGCAACTGAACACAAGATTCAAATGACATCTAATCATGTTGATATTGGGGTTAGGGTCGAAACCAACAATGAAATAATGGAAGAAATCAATGAACACCTCTATGAAGGAAAGTTTATATATAGAACTCAAGTAGGATCCACTGTCAGAACCTTCTGTTCTAATCCTAAAGGACATGTGGTAATCGAAAATCATAGCGGAACCATGCTTGCTAACGGACACGCTTATAGTGATGACGCTTTAGGTTCTAAAAACACAAATTTTGCTTTATTGGTATCACATAAATTTACTGAACCTTTCAATCAACCAAATGAATTTGCCCATGGCGTATCAAAGTTGGCAAATATGTTAAGCAACGGCTCAATTATCTTGCAAAGATATGGAGACCTGCAAAAAGGCCGCAGATCAACTCACAAGAGAATTAGCGAAGGTTTTGTCACCCCAACTTTAAAAGAAGCCGTACCGGGTGATTTAGGTCTTGTCTTACCGTATAAAACTATGAAGTCAATCATTGAAATGATTGAAGCGCTAGATCATATAACACCAGGAATCGCTTCAGAACACACGCTTCTTTATGGGGTTGAAGCAAAATTCTACTCAGCAAGGCCTGAAGTGAACCATAATTTTGAATCAAAAATCAAAGGTTTATACTTTGGCGGCGATGGAGCGGGAATAACAAGAGGATTAGCTCAAGCTAGTGCTAACGGCATTTGGATTGCACGAGACATAACTAAAAAAAGCGAAGAGGAAAACAATGGGTAAAAGAGTTGTTGTCGTCGGCAGTCAATGGGGCGATGAAGGCAAAGGGAAAATAACGGATTTTCTAGCGGAAAAAGCGGATGTAGTTGTAAGAAGTCAGGGAGGAAACAACGCTGGACATACAATTATATTCAATGGGAAAAAATTTGCTCTTCATTTGATACCATCGGGAATTTTTAATCCGGAAACCATTAATGTCATGGCTAATGGCATGGTAATAAATCCAGAAGCCCTATTGGAAGAGTTAAACACACTTAAAACACAAGGTATTGAAAAATATCGTCTTTTCATCTCAAATAGAGCCCATGTCGTAATGCCTTATCATCTTGATTTGGATGAACTTTATGAAGAAATAAAAAAAGATGAAGCAGTAGGCACTACCAAAAAAGGAATAGGCCCGGCTTACATGGATAAAGTTGCCCGTATCGGAATTAGAATATCTGATTTGGTAAATCCTGATTCCTTAAAAAAAAGACTGGAAATAAATTTGAGATTTACGAATATGATTTTAAGAGCCAATAATCGTAAAACTTATGAATTAGAATCGCTATATGACCGTTTCATCGAAATTGGTAAAATCATAAAACCGTATATAACAGACACTTCTGTTCTTTTGGAAAAACTTGTAGATGAAGGTAAAAATATTCTTTTTGAAGGCGCTCAAGGCAGTATGTTGTGCGTTGATCATGGCACCTATCCTTATGTTACCTCATCTTCTCCAACCGCAACGTCGGTCCCTCTCAATGCTGGGATAAGCCCTAATCAAATAACTGATGTTGTTGGCGTAACAAAAGCCTATACCACCAGAGTTGGTGGCGGTGTTTTTCCAACGGAATTTGAAGATGAAATCTCAAAAACCATCAGAGAAGTCGGAAAAGAATATGGAACAACGACAAAAAGACCGCGTCGTATCGGTTGGCTTGATTTAGTCGTTTTGAAACATGTAAAGAGAATTAATGGACTAAATCATTTGGCGATTATGCTTTTGGATGTCTTAACCGGAGTAAAAGAACTGAAAATCTGTACAAGTTATACTTTGGACGGTAACGAAATTGATTACGTTCCTGCCGATTATAATGAGTATGAAAGATGTGTTCCTAATTATATAACACTACCTGGTTGGAACGAAGATATCTCCAAAACAAAAAGCTTTGAGGATCTTCCTGAAAATTGCATCAACTATCTTTTGACCGTTGAAAGAATTTTGAAGATAAAGGTTACTATTGTTTCTGTCGGTCCCGATAGATTACAAACATTAACTTTAAAAAATATATTTTAGAAAAAGGGTGTGAATATGAAAAGAATTGTTGGTAAGCATGCTGAGTACAAAAAATTAGAGTCAAACATTCTGCAAATTTCTCAAGAAGCTAAAGCGGCTAAAAAGAAATATGGTGACGTAATTGACGCTACAGTCGGGATGCTTCACAAAGAAGAAGGGAATGTTTTCAAGTATGAAGTGGTGGATGAAGTTTTACACGGTCTAAACGACTCAGAAACTTATCACTATGCCCCAGTAAGAGGAACCAAAGATTTTACAGAAGGCGTTTTCAATTGGGTTTTTGGCGAAAATGCAGAAGGAATCAGAAAAAGTTTCAAATATAGCGTGATTCCAACTACCGGAGGTAGTGGAGCTATTTCTAATTCTTTTTACAATTTTAATGATTTTAATCAAAAAGTTTTATTGCCAAACTATTATTGGTCTCCTTATCAAAACTTTGCTTTAGAAGCAAACATTGATTTAAAAACATTTTCGATGTATGATGATCTTTACAAATTCAATATTGCGGATTTTAAGGAAAAGGCAATCGAGTTAGCCAAAGAACAAGGCAGGTTATGCGTTCTTCTTAACGATCCAAGCAATAATCCAACCGGACTTTGCATGACTAAGGACGATTGGAAAGAAGTCATAGCGACTTTAAACCTTGTTAACCGTATGGATATTCCCGCAATCCTAATTCACGATATCGCATATATCGATTATCAAATGAAGGATAGTAAATACTCTCGAGAAATTTTTGAGGCATACCTTGATTTGGATGACGAAGTCTTGGCTATTGTTGTCTTCTCCGGATCAAAGACTTTTTCTTTGTATGGGTTCAGAGTCGGCGCACAAATCGGGTTGTCAAAATCACAAGAGGTAATTGATCATTTTTTAAGAGTGGGAGATTATTCGGTTAGAGCTCGTTTTTCTAGCGTTTCTCAACCGGGCATGAATGTTATCGGTAAAATTTTTACCAATCCAGTATATAAACAGAGATTTCTTGATGAACTGCATGTAGGCACTTCACTTTTAAAAGCCAGAGCCAGCCTATTTTTGCAGGAAGCCGAAAAACTTGATTTACAAATATTGCCTTATTGCGGCGGATTCTTTATCAGCGTTCCGACCAAGAATAAGAATATATTTAAAGATTTAGTTGAAGATCATGTTTATGTAATTCCAATGCAAGATATTATAAGAATTGCCATCTCTTCTCTTTGCATGGATGAAATACCTGAATTAGTTCGAAAAATAAAGAAGCATATCTAATAAACACAAATAAAAAAACCGTAAAGTCAAATTAGGCTTTACGGTTTTTAATTTGTAATATTAAACTAATACTGTTGGTTTACCGCTCATAATAACGGTTATTACATCGATTAACCAACCAATACCGAAGAATCCACCGGTAATAATCCATAAAATACCGATTAACAATTTTCCTTTTGCAATACGATAGATACCGTATACAATTGGACCAACAAAGATAGCTAAAAGAATCTTAACTATTAAAGGTAAACCATCAACAGCTTTTAAATATTCATTCATTTTTATATCCTCCTTTTTAAGGCCATTATATCACTTGTATTCAAATAATAAAAGTGTCTTTCATCAAATTATTCTAAAGTCCTGTCAATTGCTTCAGCAACTTTTCGACATTTAGCAATTAAATTGGAGAATTTATGTGGTTTTAAAGACTGTTGCCCATCGCTTAGAGCGATTTCTGGGTTTTGATGAACTTCAATAATCAGACCATCAGCTCCAGCGGCAATGGCTGCCAATGATAGCGATTCGATATATTCCCATCTGCCTGCTGCGTGAGAAGGATCGATGACGATAGGTAGATGCGATAATTTTTTTATTACAGGGATTGCGGATATGTCCAATGTATTTCTGGTGGAAGTTTCAAAAGTTCTTATACCTCTTTCACACAGAATTACGTTCGTATTGCCGCCAGCAAGGATGTATTCAGCTGACATCAACCACTCTTCAATTGTGTTGGCAATTCCTCTTTTTAATAGAATAGGTTTGTTGATTTTGCCTAATTCTTTTAATAGGGCGAAATTTTGCATATTTCTTGCGCCAACTTGAATCAAATCAACATTTTTAACAAAATCATCGATATCCTCAATATTCATAATTTCACTGACGACAGGTATTCCATACTTGTTTTTGGCGCGGTTTAAAATCTCTAAACCTTCCTGTTCTAGCCCTTGAAAGGAGTATGGACTGGTTCTTGGTTTATAAGCTCCACCACGTAAAATCTTCGCTCCGGCTTCCATGACCATTGGCGTGATTTCGTCGATTTGCTGATTGGATTCTACCGCGCACGGGCCGCCCATTATAACAATATTTTTGCCACCTATCTTGACGCCGCCAACATCAACGATTGTATCCTCGGGTTTGAATTTGCGATTGACTTTCTTAAAAGGTTCCTGGACTCTTAAAACGGTATCAACGTATTCGTAAGCATATAAACTATTCGGATCAATAATCGTAGTGTCGCCAATTACGCCAATGATAACCGTTGACTTTCCGATACTTTCATGGATGCCGAAACCCTTGCTTATTAAATGATTCTTAATTTCTTCTATTTCACTTGGTAAAACGTTATTTTTTAATTTTATTATCATAATTAATCCTCTTTGCTAAGATAGTCTATCGCTTCAATATAACTTTCAAAACCTTTTCCATAAAATTGCGCTTCGCATGCAGGTTTTATTACAGAAATTTTTCTGAATTCTTCTCTTTCATAAATATTTGATAAATGAACTTCAACAATTCTTTTTTTTAGTGATAACAAACAGTCATATATGGCATAAGAATAGTGAGTAAAAGCTCCGGGATTGATGATTATCGCATCAAAAAAGGAATGTTTTTCTTGCAAAAAATCAATGATATTACCTTCATGATTGCTTTGGTATATATCAAGACGATGATTCTTTTTTTCACCATAGGACAAGAGATATTCAATTAAATCATCATAAGTTTTATTGCCGTAAACACTTACTTCTCTCTTGCCAAGAAAATTAAGGTTAGGACCATTGACTATTAAGATATTCATCAA
Organism: Candidatus Izemoplasmatales bacterium; assembly: GCA_028697025.1. Taxonomy (GTDB): domain Bacteria; phylum Bacillota_I; class Bacilli_A; order Izemoplasmatales; family Hujiaoplasmataceae; genus UBA2289. The sequence goes on from JAQVFZ010000016.1 coordinate 5,405, forward strand.
TTTTCTCCTTTATTTCATTAATATGATACACTGTATCCCTTGTAATAGCAATTGAAATGTCGCAAGCTTTTTCATAAAGAGGCAAACGTTCTTTAGCTATTCTTAGAACATCGTCCTTATTCTTTATTAAAGGGCGTCCCTGTATATTTTTTTCAGCTATTTCTTCAGGATTCTTATTCAAAAAAATAATAATTCCATTCTGTTTCAAGAGTTCAATGTTAATATTTTTTTTGATTGCTCCACCACCGGTTGATATGATAGAATTATGGCTTTTGTAAAGCGCCTTTATGATTTCGGTTTCAATCATTCGGAATTCTTCTTCACTGTGAGATTGAAAATAATCATATATTGTACAGCCTAAAATATCTTCTATTTCTTGATCGGTGTCATATAGTTTTTTTATCAATTTATCGCTAAATAATTTAGCATATTTGCTTTTGCCACTTAGGGGCATGCCGATAAAGACGAAATTATACATTTTTTTAAGTAGTTTTTTAAAGATTTTGTTTGCTAAATTAATTGGTAAATCGCAACTAAAGAAAAGTTCATGAGCTTTTTTAGCTTGCATAACTAGCATATATAAACCATTAATAACTTTGATGTTTCTTTTTTCAGTTTCTAAAAGTAATTTGGTTCTCAAAGGGTTGTATATTAAATCGATAACTAATGATAAGTTATTAAAATTATCAAGATTAATTAACAAATCATCAGTGTTATTTGGATACATCCCAACAGGGGTTGTGTTGATGATTATGTCATAGAAGTGATATTTATTTAAGTTTTGATATAAATCATCATCGGGATATTTTTTGTTTCTACAAAGCCTGACGATAGATTTGGCATTTAACTCATTAAGCGCCAAAACAATAGTGTTTGAAACAGAACCATTGCCAAGTATTAATACGTTTTTTCCTTCGATATCAACATGATAAAATTTGATTAATTCCAAAAAACCATAGTAGTCTGTATTATATCCGTGATATTCGTTTTCCTTAAGTACGACAGTGTTGACAGAATTGGTTTTCAGCGCAACCGGGTCAAAATGACTTATGTATTTCAGTACCTCGGATTTATAAGGAATTGTCACGTTAAACCCTAAAAGTTTTTTTGAATCGATAATTTCTCCAATGTTTTTTGTGTTGATTAATTCATACTCCTTATTACCAAAAGATTCGTGAATTTCTTTTGAAAAACTATGACTTAAACTTTTGCCAATTAAACCGTACACAATCAGTCCCATCCTTTTTTTGAAAATAGCAACAGATCCAAAATAGCGTAGTTTAAAACGGCGTTCACAACGTGGATTGCACGAGTAACGATTTGTGGGTCATGTCTACCCACAGTTTCCAAAATAACATTTTCTTTTTTTGATAAATCTACTGATTTTTGTGCTTTAGCGATTGACGAAGTAGGTTTTACCGCTAATCTTAGAATTATAGGTCTACCTGTGGATATTCCACCCAGAATTCCACCATTATTATTTGACAAAAAACTCAGTTCGTTATCAACATATTCATATTGGTCATTAGCTTCCGATCCGTTTAAACGAGTTAAGTTGAACCCTTCGCCGAATTCAATTCCTTTGATTCCCGGGATTGAAAACAGTAAATTTGACAAATAACTTTCAACAGACAAAAACAAAGGTTCTCCGATTCCGGCAGGTAGGTTGACGACGGTCGATTCTATCGTTCCGCCGACAGAATCGCCGGCTGAAAAAGCTTTGGTGATTGCATCTTCCATTTTCGGCTTAATTTCAGTATTTATTAAAGGAAATGAACTTTTATTTAGGGTTTTTAGCATTTCTATTTCAAAGCTATTCTTTTCAAAGGAGTTATCATAGATGTTTTTTATGGATTCTATATGAGATGCAATGTATATGTTTTGTTTTTCAAGAATTTGTTGGCAAATAGATCCAACTATTACCCAAAGTATGGTTACTCTACCGGAAAAAATTCCGCCACCGGATTTATCATTAAAATCATTATATTTGACATAAGCTGCATAATCAGAGTGACCAGGTCTTGGTACGTTCCTAAGTTTTGCGTAGTCTTCCTTGATAATGTTGGTATTTGGGACCAAAAATGTTAAAGCGGCACCGGTCGTATAACCATCTTTGAAGCCTGATATTATTCTATATTTATCTTGTTCGACCCTTGTAGTCGAAATTCCCTCTTTTGGACGCCTTTTCATCAAGTTGAAATCCAACAAATCAAAATCTATTCTTATACCAGCGGGAATTTGATCAATAACCACGCCGAGATAATCGCCGTGGGATTCACCGAAAAAGGTAATTTTTATGTTATTTCCAATGTTATTCATCATATCACTCCACTTTACAATTCTTCAATATTTACAGCTTTTATATAAGCTTCACCAATCTTGTTGACAAGAACTATGTTAATGCCCTTGGATTGTATTTTTTTATCGTGTTTTATGAATTTAATCAAATCTTCTTTTTTGGCGGGATCTGATGTTGGCAAACTATATTTTTGTAATACTTTAATCAAATCATTTTTCAGCTCAGGGTCAATAACTTGTAGCATACCTAGTGCAATTGCTTCTCCATGCAGATATTTTTCATAGTTGTAAAAAGCTTCATAAGCATGTCCGAAAGTATGCCCGAAATTAAGAATTTGTCTTTGGGCTGTATCAAATTCATCGATTTCAACGAAATGTTTTTTGATTTTGAGACATTCACAGATTAATTCATCCAAATTATCATAAATGTTTCCACTCTTAATTTTATCATAAATATCCGGAGAATAAATCAATCCGTATTTAATCATTTCCGCGACACCGTTATTGAACTCTCTAGATGGCAAATATTTCAAAGTACTTGGGTCGATTAATACCATCTTTGGAGGGTAAATCGATCCCAAAGAATTTTTCGCTTTAGGCAGGTTTATTCCAACCTTTCCTCCTACAGAAGAGTCTATTTGTGAAAGCAAAGTTGTAGGGATTTGTATATAGTCAATCCCCCTAAAAATAGTTGATGCTATGAATCCGGCCAAATCACCAGTGACACCACCACCTAAAGCGATGATACTATAGTTTTTTGTCATGCCTTTATCAATCAACGAATTAATAATACGTTCATATTCAAACAAGGATTTTGACTTCTCACCATGAGGAAAATCAATGAATATATTATTATTTAATTTATTTATAACGCGATTAATAATGACATCAGGAATATTGTCATCAGCAATAATGGCATATTTTCGAGAGACATCCAAATAGTTGTCAATCTCTTTCAACAAACCGTTTTCGATAAAGATTTCATAGTCTCGAATTTTTGATTTAATATTAATTTTCATAAAATCACCTATAAATATTCTACGTTAATACCCAATGATTCCAAATCTTCAAAAAAGTGTGGATATGACTTGTTGACAGCTTCAGCGCCATTGATTACTAAAGGACCATCAGCTCTGAGAGCTGCTATTGCAATCGACATTACCATGCGATGATCGTTGTAGGATTCAAAAGAATTTGCCGAAAATTTATCGCTGCCCAATATATTGTATTTATCTTCATATGAAAAGCACTTAATCCCTAAAAGAGTAAGGATTTGCGTTATTGCAGACAAACGATCGGTTTCTTTTATTCTTAATCTTTTTGCATTCAAAATATTTGAACTTCCTTCAGACAGGGCCGACAAAATCGAAATGATTGGAGCTATGTCAGGATGTTGACTAACATCAATATCTATACCTCTTGTGTTACTTTTAACAAAACGTAGAGTATGCTTTTCTTTAAAAACCTTACCCCCCATTTTTTTGATGATGTTAATGATTTCCACATCTGGTTGTAAAGATTCGTTTGCTGAATTAACAATTTTTACGTCACCGTTAATTATTCCTGCTACTGCAAAAAAAGCCAATTGAGAAAAGTCTGATTCAACCTTATATTCGGTTGGTTTATATTTTTGATTTCCTTTGATAAAATAAACGTTATCTTTAATTGTTATATTAATACCAAATTTGCTCATAACGTCAATAGTCATGTCAACATACTTTTTAGACTCTAAATCACCTGTGATTGTAATTGTTGAGTCCCCATCTTTTAACGGTAAAGTCAGTAATAATCCACTGATGAATTGAGAACTTACATTACCTAAAACTTCATAATTTCCTGGTTTCAATTCGTTTTTCAGAAATAGCAGTTTTTCACGTCTTTCAAAGGTAATGTCACTTGTCTTAAAAACATCATCATAGACATTTAGTGGTCTGTTTAATAGAGATTCTTTTCCTGTAAAGTAAATGCCTTTCTTGTTTGTAAGTATAGGCAATAAAAATCTTAAAGTCGACCCTGATTCCTGACAATCAATTATTTCATCGCCAAAAATAGATAAATTATTGTTGCCATTTATCTCCAGGGCGTTTTCTATTTTGTTGATCTGAATTCCCAAAGTCTTAAAAGCGTTTATAGTAGCTTTTATATCATCAGAATAGACAACATTTTTAATAATTGATTTTCCGTTTGCCAGACAAGCGCAGATAATGGATCTGTGTAGTAGTGATTTGGAAGGAGGTACCATTATTTGCCCTTGAGCAAAGCCGGGATACACTTTTACCCTCATTTATTGTTACCTTTCATGTACCTTTTGTGCAGATGTTCCGATTTGGCCAAACACACGCTCATTTGAATAAAATCATCACCTACTAATGCACGTTTGATTTTACTAAATTCCACTTCGAAAGCTTCAATTCTTTTTAGAAGCGCTTCTTTATTCATAGTCAGTAATTGATGCCAAAGAAACATGTTTATGTTGGCTATTCTTGTTAAATCTCGATATGAATCTCCAGTAAAATTAACCAAATCAACATTTTCTTCATCAAAAGAATTAACCAAAGCCATTGATATAACATGAGTCAATTGTGACGTATAAGCGATTATATCGTCATGAAACTGTGAACTGACATGAGTTACTTTGCCAAAACCCATTTCATAAGCAAGATTTTCTGCCAAAACGACATTCTCTTTTTTATTTTTCTCATAAGTGATAATTAGGTAATTTGCTTTGTTAAATATTCTCGAATCCGAATGAGATACTCCGGAGAATTCTCTGCCCGCTATAGGATGTGTATATACCAAGTCAAATTTAGTTGACCCTAATGTTTCCACTTCCTTGATAATAGAGGTTTTAACACCAGATATTTCAATGAATACAGTATCATTTATTATTAAATCTTTGTTTTGTTCAAAGAAAACCTTGATTTCTTTTGGATATAAACAAAGATAGATGAGATTATTGTTTTCCAAAAATTCTTTTATATCATAATAACCCTTGTGTATTATATGATGTTTTTCTGAATAATCCAATGCTTTCTTATTGATATCGTATGCGCTAATATGGTGTCTTTCATTTAGAGATTTAGCGATTGTACCGCCAATCAAACCCAGTCCTATAATGCCTATTTTCATATATCTCTCCTTTAATATTAAATAATTTTATCATAAATATCTAAAAAAGTATTGAAGGAGTTTAAATGAAGTTAAAAAATAGGCTTTAACCCATAAAATTTACCCCAAATTTCTCATATTATGATATAATAACCTTGCGTAAATATAAGGAGGGTGTGTTATGTATAAAGAGATTTCGGTATTTGAACATGCTAATACGATTTTAGAAAAATTGACTCCTGGGATATTCTTAAATACTAAATTTAAAGATAAAAAAAACACAATGATAATCGGTTGGGGAGGAATTAATATCATCTGGGGAAGACCTATTTTTATAGTTTTGGTTCGAGATTCTCGCGCTACATATAATTTAATCGAAGCCAGCAAAGAGTTCACAATAAGCATTCCGTTAGAAAATCCAATGAAAAAAGAAATTGCTTTTTGCGGAACCAAATCACTCAGAGACTATGATAAATTCAAAGAATGCAATTTTACACCAGTCAAAGGCAGAAAACTAGAGACTCCAATTATCGCCGAATGCCAGCTACACTATGAGTGCAAAGTCATATATAAACAAACACTGGATCAAATTGCTGTACCGGACATTGTCAAATCGCGATATTATAACAACAACGCCAATCACACAGTTTACTACGGCGAGATAATTGATCAATATATTTTTGTGAAGGAGTAATTATGGGGAATATTTTAGATGGATCAGCTTTGGCTAAGAAAATGCGAGCTGAAATAAAGATTGAGACAGAAAAATATATAAAAAAATATCATATTCAACCTCATTTGGCTGTTATTTTGGTGGGTGCTGACCCAGCGAGCGAAACCTATGTCAAATTTAAAGAAAAAGCTTGTAATCAAGTTGGCATGAAATCAACCGTCATCAATAAACCAAGTGATATTACTGAAGAAGAATTATTGAAAATAATAGCTGAATTGAACAACGACCCTTTAGTTCATGGAATATTGTTGCAACTACCAATCCCGGATCACATCGATTTAGAAAAAGTGATCAATGCAATTTCGCCTGAAAAAGACGTTGATGGTTTTGCGAATGAAAATGTTGCCAAACTCAGCAAAAACCAAGACACTCTTGTTCCTTGTACACCGCTTGGAATCATCAGACTGTTGGAAGAATATAATATCAAAACCGAAGGCGAACACTGTGTTATACTCGGAAGAAGTCAAATAGTGGGAAAACCGATGGCACAGTTGATGTTGCAAAAAAATTCAACGGTTACAATTTGTCATTCTCGCTCAAAAAATTTGCCAGAACTAGCCAAACAGGCAGATATATTGATAGCTGCCGTTGGCAAAGCCCATATGGTCGATGAAACTTTCGTCAAAGAAGGAGCGGTTGTCATCGACGTTGGCGTTTCCCGTATTAACGGCATTATTTATGGCGATGTCAACTTCGACAAAGTCAAGGATAAGGCAAGTTACATTACCCCTATGCCTGGCGGAACTGGCCCGATGACGATAGCTTGTTTGTTGGAAAACACTTTGAAGTGCTATTTGAATTTGGTTGGGTAAAAATATGATAGACAGATATTCAAGACCACAATTTAAGAAGATATGGTCTGAAAAGAATAAATTTGACATTTTTCTGCAAATAGAAATATTAAACACCGAAGCCCTAAATCATTTGGGAATCGTTTCCAATCATGAACTAGATTTGATCAAAAACAATGCCAAATACACACAAAATCGAGTTAGAGAGCTGGAAAAACAAACAAAACATGATGTAATTGCTTTTACTAGAGCTGTTTCAGAAAGTCTTGGCCCCGAAAAACGATTTATTCATTATGGTTTAACTTCGACCGATGTTGTAGATACAACCTATGGTGTTTTGTTGAAACAAGCCAATGAATTCATTAAAAAAGACGTAAAATCATTTTTAACAGTTCTTAAAGAAAAAGCTTACGCATTTAAAGATACCTACTGCATCGGCAGAACACACGGCATTCACGCTGATATCACAATTTTTGGACTCAAGTTTGCCTTATGGTATGATGAGTTATTGAGAAATTATAACCGTTTTTTATCCGCCGCCGAGCAAATTGAAGTGGGTAAAATCAGTGGTGCTGTAGGGAACTACGCTTTTGTCGACACTGAAGTGGAAAGATATATTTGTCGCAGTCTGGGGTTGAATACCGTTAACATCTCGACCCAAATCCTTCAAAGAGATCGCCATGCGTATTATTTAAGCGCTTTAGTTTTGTTAGCTTCAACATTGGAAAAGATTGCTTTGGAAATCAGGCATCTCCAAAGAACTGAAGTCAACGAAGTGAAAGAGCCTTTCACTGAAAATCAAAAAGGTTCATCGGCAATGCCGCATAAAAAGAATCCAATCGTAAGCGAAAATATTACTGGAATAACTAGAGTTTTACGAGGATATATGCTTTCGGCATACGAAAACATTGCCCTTTGGCACGAAAGAGACATTAGCCATTCTTCAGCAGAAAGAATTGTTTTGGCAGATAGCACGACTTTGATCGATTATATGTTCAACCGTTATCTACCGGTAATAAAAAATTTGGTAGTATATCCAGATAACATGTTGAAAAATATTTACCTTACAAAAGGCATCATCTTTTCACAAAGAGTACTGACAAAGCTGCTGGATAAAGGAATTTCTCGTGAAAAAGCTTACGATAAAGTACAATCTCTAAGCAATGAATCTTATACAAAGCAAACAAGTTTCATTGAACTGCTCAAACAAGACTCATTTACAAACAAGACTCTTACAGAAGCAGAAATAGATGGATGTTTCACATTGGATTTTTATAAAAAGCAAGTTGAGTACATATACAAAAAAGTATTCAAGAAATAATTATTATCTAAGGGGAGAAAAGCAAAATGACAGAGAAAAGAAGATTATACCGCGACACCGAAAACCAAAAACTATTTGGCGTATGTTCCGGATTATCAGACTATTTTGATGTAGACGTTACGTTAATAAGAGTTTTGTGGCTGGTAGCCGTTTTTGCTGGCGGAACAGGGGTATTGCTGTATTTGATTTTGGCAATTGTAGTGGAACCAAAAAGCGTTGTAATGGCCAAAGCCAAAAAAGAAGAAAAAACAATCGACGATAGTGACGATCCATTCGCTAAATACGATAAGTAAAAAAACCAAAAATAAAAATATTATTATCTAAATATATTAAACAAAAGTAAGATTGAGTGAAAATCTTACTTTTTTTAATGCATTTATGAATCTAAAAAATCAAAGTTTTTTATAGAGTCAATTACTCAAAAAGTATAGTTTTTTACTATCATAAATTGTATAATTGAATTGTAAGGAGGTAGCCTATGGAAGATTATAAATTACATAAAAACATTTTGTGCATCGACCTGAAAAGTTTCTACGCATCTGTAGAATGCGCTATTTCTGGGCTTGACCCCTTTAAAACCCCATTAGTGGTAGCGGATAAGGATAGGGGTGGCGGATCCATAGTTTTAGCGGTTACTCCTTATCTAAAACAATTAGGCGTTCCGAACCGTTTGCGGGTTTATGAATTGCCTAAAAACATCGACATCATCTACCGAAAGCCACGGATGGAGCGCTATTTGGAATATTCGACGAAAATTATTGAAATATATTTACAATTTATTTCTGAAGATGATCTTTATGTCTACTCTGTCGATGAAGTTTTCCTTGATTTTACTGAATATTTGGATTACTACAAAAAGAGCGATTATGAAATTGCAAAAATGATAATGTCTGAAGTTTATAAACAGACAAAGATCTATTCTACCTGTGGTATCGGGCCGAATATGTTGATTGCCAAATTGGCTTTGGATATAGAAAGCAAACATTCTCCGGAATTTATAGCCAAATGGACTTACGAAGATTTGCCGACTAAATTATGGCCAATCAAACCGCTATCCAAAATGTGGGGTATCGGCAGAAATATGGAAAGAAACCTCAATGCTTTAGGTATTGAAAAGATTGAAGATTTAGCAAAGTATGATGTCAGTAAATTAAAAAAGAAATTTGGCGTAATTGGCGAAGAATTATACTATCACACCCATGGAATCGACATGAGTTTGATTCAAGAAAAGCTGCGACTTAAACCCGCCAGCAAAAGTTATGGTATCGGCCAAACTTTGTTTGAAGATTATTATGAACCGGAGATTTATCAAATTATCCGCGAGATGGTTGACGATGTTTGCAGAAGACTGCGTGTCAGCAAGAAAAAAGCTACTACGGTCCATTTTGGTTTGGGTTACAGTAAAGATACCGGCGGCGGGTTCGCCAGACAAATGCAACTTTCCCAACCTTCAAGCAATGAATCTCACATTTTTCAATTATGTTTGAAAATCATGAAAAAATTTTACAACGAATCGCCAATCAGAATTGTCAGGGTTTCAGTCACAGGATTAATTGACGATCATGATTATCAAGTAAATATCTTTGAAGATATCGAAACCGTCATGAAAGAGAAAGAAGTTTTTCATGCGGTCGACGTAATTAAAGAAAGATTTGGTAAAAATAGTATAAACCGAGCTTCAAGTGAACTTAAATCATCGACAATTAAAGCCAGAAACGAAATGATAGGTGGTCACAATGCCTAACGCATATATTGACCGCGGCATTATCAAATGGGCGGCCTTCGACGCTTTGAACGGTTATCATTCCATGTTAAAAGAGATGCAGCATCGATTGGGGAAAAAAGAAAAACCACTTTTAAGTGAAGATGATTACGAAACAATAAACAGAAACATTCAAGTCGCAATCACAGAAGAAAAAGAGATAGAATTAAAATATTATAGTGACGGTTATATAAAAACCACTTATGGTTTGGTAAAAAAACTAGACTTTGTCAGTAAATGCGTGATTTTAACGACAAAAGAGCAAATCTACGCAGAAGATATCGTCGCTATCGAGGTTTTGAGTTAAATCCATAACCATCCCTTTTTAAAACCTCTTTAAAATGTTATAATTAAGATAACATAAGGAGGTCAACATGAGAAAACTAAAAACTTTAGAATCGCCAAAAATATTGTACTTAATCTTTTTGGCGATTGTTATTT
>JAQVFZ010000017.1 GCA_028697025.1 Candidatus Izemoplasmatales bacterium
AAAAGGAGGATATTATTATGGATAAAAAATTTGTAGAAGCAATCAATGTGCAACTGAATTTTGAAATTGAATCTGCTCACGTTTACTTGGCAATGCAAAACTATTTTGCAGCTCATTCCTTGAAAGGATTTGAACATTGGTTCCAAATCCAATTCCGTGAAGAATTGGAACACGCACAAAAATTTATGGATTATTTGAACGACAGAGGGGAAAGAGTCGACATTCGCGGCTTCGCTTCTCCGAGAAACGAATTTGCTTCAGTGCTTGAAATTCTTGAAGTATCTTTGAACCATGAAAAAGAAGTCACAAGACGCATTAATAATTTGATGGCGATGGCAATTGAATTAAAAGACTACGCCAGCGTTTCCTTCTTAAATTGGTATTTGGACGAACAAGTTGAAGAGGAAGCAAACTTCTCCGAATTGATTGACAAGGTTAAAATGACCGGTCCAAACGGATTATTGATGCTGGATCATCAATTAGCCAAAAGAGAAGATTAATCAAACAAACTAAAGGAGCTAAAAATTTAGCTCCTTTTTTGTTAAATTAAATTTCCGTGCCAATCACCGATAAACTCAATCAATTCATTGAATTCCGGGCTCTTGGCGTTTCTAACGTAATAACCGCTGGTCGACATTCCCGTCAGCAAAGCTTGATCAGGTTTAAGATCCAACAGCATGCCCAACATGAATCCGGCATTGAAATTGTCGCCAGCACCCGTAGTCAATTTTGGTTTTTCCACATATGGTCCAAGTTCTTCATAGAAAACATCTTCTACTACGCAACAGGATCTGTCTACTGGATGGATCACTACTGCATGAACATCCAAATATCGATATAAGGCCTGATTTAAATCTTCCAGAGATACTTGCATGTTTTTAAGGCTTGCGTCATCAAATAAATCGAGGACGTTGGCGACATCGTAAGCTTCTTTCTTATTTAGTCCGAGAATCACCCTAAAGTACGAATTAAATTCCTTAAGAAGATTCAAAGCTTCGATTATTTCTACATTTTCCCGTTTTTCCGGATCCGCCAAATCAATGAACATGAAAGGACGATGATTCTTCTTCGGCAGTTTGGTGACGATTCTATCCAAAAGCTTTTTCCATAAATCAGTCATGTTTGGTAGCATCGACCAGTTTACTGTCGCAAACATGTCAGTATCGGAAATCATTTCTTTTAGATTGTCTTCGCCAACCACAGCGATTAACTGCTCATATGTCACATTGGTCAAGGAACTCATTTTACCTAAGATAAGTTTACCGTCGTTAAATTCCAAGGCATCGGAATGACCTGGATTTTCAATGGTATAGATTTTTACTTTATCGGCCAAAGTATGGAACACATCATTTAGTGTAGGGTATCCCAAAGCCCCTACATAGGTAATTGCCGCACCGCTCGAAGCCATGGCGTTACACATGATTGGACCGTTTCCGCCGATTTTCTTGACTACGGGAACCAACTCGATGTTCGTGGATAATCCACTCGCTTTTTGGATTCTTTTCGCCAGATCTTCTATGGTCTCAATTCGCTTAAAATTGTCGCTATCGATTCTTTTGTCAACAACGTGGATTATTTCATCAACAAACCCATCGAAACCAATCAATAGTTTCAATAATTGCGGATTCTTGTTCTTAAGTTCCTTAATTAAATCTAATTTTTTATGTTCCATATATTTTGCACCTCCAAATTTTAATTATATTATACAATAAACCTCCAGCTTTTTAAATTAAAATCGTTTAATTTTGAAATTATGTTATAATATTTTTATCGAGAGGTCATTCATGATTTATATTACGGGAGCAACTGGACATATAGGAAATAATTTAGTCAAAAAGTTGGCTGAAAATCAGCTTGATTTTCGCATTCTTGCCCGAAAAACCTCCATTGCCGTCAAAGAATTCGAAAACCGAGTTATCATCGGCGATATCTTTAATAAAAAGTTCCTGGAAAAAAATATTAATGAAGGCGATACCCTGGTACATCTGGCCGCTTACATCAATCTCAAGAACGATAAATCGCTTCTCACCGACGAAGTTAACTTCAACGGGGTGAAAACCATTGCTGATTTTTGTGTCGAACATAACATCCACTTAATCTACACCAGTTCTACTGATGTGATAACCAATGGCAATTACCTAATAAATGAGCCGGATACAATCGATATTGATAAACTTGAAGGGTATTATCAGCGTTCTAAAGCCAAAGCCACGAATTATCTCTTGAACCTGATGAAAAACGATAACTTAAAGGCAATGATTGTTTATCCTTCAGCAGTTTTGGGAATCAATGATTTTAAACCTTCCGCTATCGGCAGAGAAATCAAAAGAACCTTCAGGCGCAGAATCTGCTTCTACTTTCATGGTGGCTATAATTTCGTTGATGTCAACGACGTTGCCGAAGTGTTAATGCAGGGAATAGCCAAAGAAATCAGCGGTTCTTACATCGTCAGCAATGAATTCATCAGCCTTTACAATATGTACCGATTGATCTTCAAAACTTTAAAGAGAAAAGTCCTGATGATCAAGATCCCGATTTATCTGGTTAGATTCGCCGCATTTATCCTACCAAAGTATCGAATCATGATCAAAGCTTTACTTACAGATCATAATTTTTCCAACAAGAAAATGATTGAAGAATTAATGATTAATCCAGTTCCAATCAATCAAACAATTCAAAATACGGTTACATGGTTTAAAGGTGAAAATAATGTCTAAAGAAAAAACGATAAAATACTATCTTGAAGAAAACTTCAATTGCGCTGAAACTATTTTGTTGCTGAGCATTGAAGAGTATGATTTGCAGGTAAAAAAAGACCAAGCAAGAATACTTAAAGGTTTTGGTGGCGGCATGTACATGGAAAGAACCTGCGGAGTAGTTACTGGCGGAATCGCTGTGCTTTCATTGCTCTATGACGGAGAACATTTAAAAAACAAAGTCATCAAATACCAAGATTTAGTCAAGGAACGCTTTCAATCCTTGGATTGCGAGAAAATCAAGACAACTCACAGGGAAAACGACGTCCGTTGTGCGGGAGTCATCAATGATGCTTATACAATTTTGAAATCAATAATTAACAAAAAAGAAGAGGCGTAAATTCGCCTCTTCTAAAATTTAATAAATGTCTAAGAATGGTACCAGTAGTCGGACTCGAACCGACACGCTTTTAAGGGCAATGGATTTTGAGTCCATCGTGTCTACCAATTTCACCATACTGGCATAGCAACATTTATTATACACAATTTTTATAAAAAAGAAAAGAAAAAAATTTAATTTTTTCTTTCATAAACGATTTTACCGTTTTTATATGTTTTTAATACTCTAACACTCAGTAATTCTTCATTTTCAACCCGGAAGATATCTCGGTCTATCTCTAGATAGTCATCCTGTGATTCACTGTAGACATAGCGTAAATTATTGTCGGTGTAAGCTTTCAAAGCTTCTTTCAAAGTAAATCCTTCTTCCGATAGAAAAGCGTCAAACTCGGGTTTGTCAGCGCTTTTTCTGGTTATCGAACAATATATGTTCTTGAAGGGATTGACTGCTTCCACAGGGCAATCGGTGGAAAAACCCAAAGGAATATTTTCGTACATGGTTTTAAAAAGATAGGATTCATCTTTTCTTTCTCCAAGTCTATCTTTGACGATTTGAATATCGGAGTTGATGAACACCGGCTGAACAATCGCCCCTATCTGGTGATTTTTCATTTTCTCTATTTGATTTCTATTCAAGACCTGCGCATGGATAATCGCGTTATTCGGTGATTTTACGTTCATCTCTTCCTGGACTTTTATCAAGGCGTCAATCACTTGGTCAGCTGCTCTATCACCGATGGCGTGAATTACTGAATCCATCTGGTTAATCGTAGCCAACTTAATCAAATCATAAAGTTCAGAGTCAGTGTAGGTCAATATTCCCAAGTTATGCAAATCATCTGAGTAAGGTTCGTTCATAGCTGCAGTTCTTCCGCCCAAACTCCCATCTGCCAGAACTTTTAGAGGCCCCATCTGAAAATTTTGGTATTTCTTATTGGCAAAGCCTTTTCGACAAAAATCTTCAAGCTTCTTGATTGGCAAATTAACTTGTTCGGTAACTTCAACATCCAACAGGCCTTGTTCAATCGCTTCTTGATAAGCCTCGATTACCATTTCAAACGGAACGTCGAAAGATGAAAAATCATCGCTCGCCACTTTGGTGATGCCGTTCTTCAAAAGAATTTTATTTGCTTTGGCAATATATCTCACCAAGTCCTTCTTTGTCGGCTTTGGCAAGGCTTGATAAAGATAAGCAAGGGCATTTTCCGTGAACAAACCGGTTTTTAAATCAAAACTTCCGCCGCTGACAGGCAAGATGTCCAACTTCTCTTTGATTAAATCAATCATCGACCGATTGGCGACAGCGACATGACCGCAGATTCGAAACAATACCATCGGCTTTTCTATTTCTTGAAAGTCTTGTGCTTCAGGCATTCTTTTTTCAAGCAGGTTGTCTTGATTGAAACCTCTGCCAATGATGACCTCATTTTCCGATTTTTTTGCAAGTTCAATAATTTCCGCAAGCGATTTTGCGTTATTCAGATTTAAGATTTCTTCATAATAACCCATTCCCATCAAGTGAAGGTGGGAATCAATGAATGCCTTGATTTTCATATATTGCTTCACCTCGTTTTTATTATATCATCAGATAAGAAAAAACCTGCAAGTTTTGCAGGTTTTTAACGTTTGGATAGCTCCAACATCTCTTCAGAATATTGGTTAGTATATAATTTGTAATATGCGCCCTCTTTTTTTATCAGTTCCCTGTGGCTGCCTGATTCGATGATTTTACCGTCATCAAGAACTAAAATCAAATCGCTGTGAACGATAGTCGATAGTCTGTGGGCAACGATAAATGAAGTTCTGCCCTTAAGCAACTTGTTGATGGCGTTTTGTATCAGTTGTTCCGTTTCCGTATCAACACTTGAAGTAGCTTCATCAAGGATTAATATCTTTGGATCGGCCAAGATTGCTCTGGCAAAGGAAACCAATTGTTTTTGTCCCACCGACAACCTTGAACCGCCTTCACCGCATTCGGTGTCGTAGCCATTTTCAAACTTGACGATAAATCCATGAGCTTCCACAGCTTTAGCTGCTTCGATAACTTCTTCATCCGTTGCTTTTAAATTGCCATAACGAATGTTTTCCATCACTGACCCACTGAACAAATGTGGTGTCTGCAAGACATAGCCGAGATTTGAATGCAACCAACCAATCGATCTTTCCCGGTAATCAATGCCATCTATCAGGATTTCTCCGGAAGTTGGTTCATAAAACCTTGAGATCAAATTGACAATTGTGGTTTTTCCGGCGCCGGTGTGACCGACTAAAGCCACTGATTGACCGGCTTTGACTTTGAGATTGAAATCACTTAGAACTTGTTCGCCGACATTATATTTGAAGTCAACGTTCTTGAATTCGACATCGCCAATAAGCGGTTCAAAATTCTCAGTTTTATAATCGAAGATTGTGCCATATTTGGCAATAACTTCATCCTTATCGACGATATCAGGAACAGTTTCAATCAAAGAAACGATTCTCTCAGCCGAAGCTTGAGCTTGCTGAAAACGAGCGTAAAAGTTCGCAATATTATTAACCGGATCAAAGAACTGCCAGACATAGTTGGTAAACAAATATAAAGTACCGACCGAGATGGCGTCATTTATAACCATGTTGCCGCCGACATTGTAAACCATCGCCATCCCGATGAAGATGATAAATAACATTGTCGGAAAGAAAACTCCTTGTAACAGATGAGCTCTAATTGATTGTTGACGCATGTCAATTGTCAATTTATCAAATTCTCGATAATTTTGTTCTTCCAAAACCAAAGTTTTAGTGGTTACCGCACCGGTGATATCTTCATTGAAAGCACCGGTAATTTTCGAATTGACTTTACGGATTGAACGGTATGCCTTCAGAATGTACTTTCTGAAAAAGATGGCAACCCCCATCAAAAGCGGTACGACAGCCAAGATTACCAAAGCTAGCTGCCACTTGATGATGAACATGAAAATCGTCAAGAAAATCATCAAGAAAACACCCCAAACCAAGTCAATCAATCCCCATGACAACACTTCACTTAGATTTCTTGAATCTGAAGTCATTCTTGCCATAATCCAGCCAACTTTGGTTCTGTCGTAGTAAGAAAATGGCAATTCCTGCAAATGATTGAAGGCTTTTTCTCTGATGTTGAAAGCCAGTTCGTTTTGAACCTTACCGGCAAAAATGATAAACAGATAAACCATCGCTGCCTGGACTATCATAAAAATGACGAAATAGGTAATCAGTATCGGTAATTTCGATAAATCTTGAGTGCCGTTATCAATGTTCGGCGTAATGATATCATCAATCGCAAAAGCAGAAATATAAGGGTAGATGATATCGGTGACAGCCAAGACAATGACGGCCAATAACCCCATAATAGCGTATTTCTTTAATGGCTTCATGAAAGCCAAGATTTTTTTCCATACTAACCAATCAAACTTTTGGGACGTGAAGTTCTCTTCATCTTGAAGGTAATCACTCATTTTCCTCACCATCCTCTTCTAACTGGAAATTAATCTGTGATTGTATTTTCCAAATATTTTTATATAAACCTTCACGGTTTATCAATTCATCGTGTTTTCCGCTTTCTTTAATCTGTCCATCAGCAATCACCAAGATTCGGTCTGCTTCTGCAGCCGTGGTGATACGATGGGTAATGATAAAGACCGTGGAACTTTTCCACTCTTTTTGTAATGCTTTTCTGATTTGAACGTCAGTTTCCGTATCTACCGCCGACAAAGAATCGTCAAAAACCAAAATCGGTTTTGGCTTCAATAGCATACGAGCTATCGCCACTCTTTGTTTTTGTCCGCCCGATAGAGTTACGCCTCTTTCACCAACCAGGGTTTGATAACCCTTTTCAAAATTCATGATGTCGTTGTGGACTTGAGCAATCTTAGCTACCGATGATACTTTGTTGTTGTCGACAGCCATATCGGAAATTTTTATGTTTTCCTCAACCGATTTGCTGAACAAGAACGGTTCTTGCAAGATAACACCGACATTTCGGCGCAAATGATGTTTTTCGATATCCTTGATTTCGATACCGTCAACTAATATTTGTCCCTTTTGATAATCCAATAACCGGATTAAGAGGTTCATCAAAGTACTCTTCCCTGATCCGGTCTTACCGATGATCGCTATGGTTTCACCCTGTTTTGCTCTAAAGCTTACATCAATGATTTGGTCTTCCTTGGAATCTGCAAATTTGAATGAGACATTCTTGAATTCTACATCGCCTTTTATCTCAGGTGTTAATTTATCGGTTTCTTCAACATATTCACCTGGGTTAGACATGATGTGATCCAGTCTCGAGACTGAGACTATCGTCTTCGAAAAATCACCAACCAACCTGCCTAATTGACGCATTGGCCAAATGATATTACCGGCATATGCTAAGAATGCCGTATAAATGCCAAGGCTGATGATACCTTTTGATGCATAAATAATACCAATAATCGCAATAATGAAAAATTGAATAAAACTCAAGAAATCTGTGGAACTCCAGAAAAATGACATTTTTTTGACCAACCTGAGATCGGAATCTGTATATGTCCGATTCAATTTCCTGAATTTTTCCACTTCATAAGCTTCATTCGCAAATGCCTTGACGACTCTTGCGCCACTGACGTTTTCTTGGACGTGAGTGGTCATGGTCGCTTCATTCTTTTCGATTTCAGTAAACATTTTTTCGACCTTGTTGAAATATAAAGCCGCACTGATCAAAAGAATTGGCGCTATTATCAATGACACCCACATGATGGTGACATTTAGTTTTGACATCTGGTAAATTGAAAGACCAACCAAAAGAACGAGTCTCGCAACTTCGATGCTTTGTTCTGAAACGAAACGTTTATACATTTCCACATCTGTTGTACATCTCTGGATGATATCTCCAGTTTCCAAATGTGATTGAAAATAATAGTCCGCATCGCGTAATTTTACATATAATTTGTTTCTTAGGCTATAAGCCGTTCTTTCGGCAAACACCCCGGTAACCGCTCTTTCAACAAAGATGAAAAGAGCTCTGATAAAAGAAATCAACAACAATAACAAAGCTGCCAATAACAATTGCTTTACCAAAGTGTCAGCTTGGATCAAATTTGCCAAGAAACTAGGCAGCTTCGACGCTTCATCACTTAAAATCGAGTCAATGATATGTTGCCCGAAAAGTGGTGTTAAGGTTCTTAAATATGAAACTAAGAATAATGATGCCAAAGCGGGAATCAAAAGCAGAGAATTCTTTCCCAACCACCTGTACATTAAAATCAGGTTTCTAAATATATTCCGCTTTGGCTTATCTATTTTTTTAATATCGTCCAAAGTAAATCCCTCCAAAGTGCAAGTGTTACATTTTTCTGATTACTTGCATACCCAATAAATTCATGCCTTCGTCGAGAATGTTTCTGATGATGTAAATCAAACACAACTTGGTATTCCTTTCTCTTAAATCATCAACCATAATCTTTTCTTTTGCATAAAAACTATTAAAATAACTCGCTAAATTCAACAAATATTTAGCTAATACGGAAGGCGAGTATTCTTCCTTAGCTTTATTCAATATTTCTTCATACTGAGCAATAGTCTTGATTAAATCAAAACTATGATCTTGTATCAACAAGCCATACATTAACTCTGAATTAGTAAAATTGTTTTCTTCCAAAACGGATGAAATCCTTACAGAAGTATACTGGAGATATGGTCCCGTCTGTCCGACAAAGTTGACCATTTCCTGTAAATCAAATTCCACGTCATTGGTTCGATAATTCTTGAGATCATTGAAGATAATCGCAGAAACTCCAATTTTCCTGGCAATTTCTTCTTTATTGATCAAACAAGGATTTTTTTCATTGATATAATCCAATGATAGATTGCTAGCCTCAACGAGCACATCTTCTAATTTTACAATCTTGCCTTTTCTGGTTGACATTTTCTTGCCGTCTTGCAGGACCAAACCAAAATTGATGTGATGGATGTCTTGATAGAAATCATAACCCATCTTTTTTACAACTGCTTTTAGTTGTTCGAAATGCAGTTTTTGTTCATTGCCCACCACATATAAAACTTCATCAAAATGATAAGTCTTTTTTCTGTAGAATAGTGCAGCCAAATCCCTTGTTATATATAGGGTAGATCCATCGCTTTTTTGAATCAAAGCCGGTGGCATGTCATTTCCCAAATCGACGATCATCGCTCCTTCGTCTTTCTTGAGAAGGTCCTTAGCTTTTAGCTCGTCGACTACTGCCTGCATTTTATCATTATAGAACGCTTCACCATTATAAGAATCAAAATAAACATTGAGCATCTCATATACTTTCATATATTCCGCTAACGAAACTTCCCGGAAATGTTCCCAAAGTTTTTGATATTCAGGATTACCCTGTTCAAGTTCCTTGAAAATTTCTCTGGCCTTATCTTCCAGTATCGGATTTTCTTTTGCAAGCTCATGAAATTCGACATAGAGTTTAACCAATTCTTCAATTGGATTTTCATCGACTTTTTCCTTATCGCCAAAATTCAAATATGCATAGATGATCTTTCCGAATTGAGTGCCAAAGTCGCCTAAGTGATTTATACGCACGACTTGATATCCTAATTTTTCCAAGATATTGCCAATGGAATGGCCGATAATGGTCGAACGTAAATGTCCAACTGAAAACGGTTTGGCAATATTAGGCGATGAATAATCGATGACGATAGTTTTTCCTTCGCCTACTTGTTCAACTGCAAGACCGTTCACAAAATAATTGTCGATAACATTTTTGGAAAAAGCCAAACGATCAAGCGTAAGGTTAATGAAGCCACCTACTCGATTAATTTCCTTCAAAAGATTGCTGACTTCAAGTCCTTTGATTTTTTCAACTACGGTATCAGCCACTTCATTCATTGGTTTTCTTACCGTCTTGACAATTGAAAAAACCGGAATTGAAATATCGCCCAAATTACTTGATTTCGGTTCTTCAACCACCACATTTATACTTTCACCATAATGACCACTCAAGCTGACCTCAAGTTCTCGTCTGATTATGTTTTTAATTTTATCAATCATTTTAAATCACCCTCTATTCCTATAGGTATTTTAGCACAATTATGCCGCTAAAATATCTAATTCTTCTAATTTTATATATAAATTCTCCAGTTCGCTCTCTTTTTTCTTGATCATCGACTCAGTTTCAAAATATAATTCCTTGTCGCTATAAATTCTCTCTGAAAACAAAGAATTGTGCAATTCCTTAATCTCTTTTTCCAAAACTTCGATATCTTTCAAAATTGATGATTTCTGTTTTTGATAATTCGGTTCTAAAGACTTGTTGCGATCCGGTTTTGTTTCCTTGATTTCAGGTTTTACACTCGCAACGAACTCTTCGTAATTTCCTTCAAAAACATGTGCTTCTTTATCTAATTTAATTATTTTAGTCGCTACTTTGTTGATGAAATATCGGTCATGCGAAATGAAAATCATCGGTCCTTCATACTCTTCGAAAATATCTTCAATCAAATTCTTCGATTCAATATCCAAGTGGTTTGTCGGTTCGTCAAGAATCAATAAATCTGGTTTTTCGAGCATTAACAATAAGATTTGCAATTTAACCAGTTCTCCACCGGATAGCACCCTTACCTGTTTAAACACGTCTTCTTTGACAAATTGTACTTTTGCCAGATCGCTTCTCACTTCATACAAAGTCTTAGCTGGATAAATCGAATGAACTGTCTCAATCAAAGTCAATTCGGGATTGAAATTCTGCAGGTTTTGATCAAAATAGCCAAACTTCATTTGTTTATGGAAAACATACTTGCCTTCTAATGGTTCAATTTCTCCCATCAAGGTCTTTATCAGAGTCGTTTTTCCTGTGCCATTGTTACCAATAATTCCGACCTTTTCAAAACCTCGCATCTGGAAATTGATATTCTCAATCAGGGGTTTATCGTAGCCGATAGTCAAATTCACTGCTTCCAGAATATGGCTGTTAGTTGGTCTTTTGCTTGTAAATTTCAGGTTTATATGACTATGAGTCTGACTTGGTAGTTCAATGACTTTTATTCTATTGATTTTTTTAATCCTGTCCTGAGCGCTTTTTGCTTTTGTGGCCTTGTATCTGAATCTGTCCACGAAACTTTGCAAATGAGCTATTTCTTTCTTTTGTCTTTCATATTTTTTCAGCAACAACTCATAACGGCTTACTTTTTCAATTTCATATTCATCGTAATTGCCATAATATGTTTCTATGCTTTGATTATCGATTTCATAGATTTTATTGACGACACGATTAATGAAATACTTGTCATGGGTTATCACCAAAACTGCACCATTATATGCTCTGAGATAATCTTCCAACCATTCGATGATTTCGATATCCATATGGTTCGTCGGTTCGTCGAGTACCAACAAATCGGGATTGATCATCAGGAGCTTTGCAAAAGCAATCCTTGTTTTTTCCCCACCGGAAAAACTCTCGATAGCGCGGTTATACTCATTCTTGGAAAATCCGAATCTCGTTAACAACATCTCAATCTTGGTCAGGTAATCATAGCCGCCTTTGACCAAAAACTCATGTTCTTTGTCGCTGTATCTTTTTAAGGCCAAATCCGAACTATCGGTCGATAGTACTTCTGACAACGTCATCAGCTCTTTCTCAATTCTGACAAGATCAGAAAAGACGTTTAAACATTCGTCTATCAAAGTATTGTTCTCCGATTCAATTATTTTCTGTGACAAATAGCCGATACGAGCTTGCCTAAAAATAAAAATTTCCCCAGAATCTGGGGTAATTTCATTTAATATCATCTTGACCAAAGTGGTTTTACCAACGCCATTGCGTCCAATAAGGGCCACCTTTTCTTGCTTGTTTATTTCTAAAGAAACATTGTCAAAAAGCACATTACCGCCAAATGTCTTATTTAGGTTATTTATTCGTAATAAGTTCATAATGTCACCACCTAAACTAGCAATTAAAGCGATAAAACGCACTATTTCGCCAATATTATTTTATCAAATAAATATTGATTATACAATAAAATATTTTTTTAAGCGAAAATAATTATCTTAAGGCATATATGGCGACTACACCAATCACCATATAATACAAACCACCGAGCATCAATAAGGCTCCCATTACTACAGTTAATATCACTGCGTTCTTCTGTGGTTCCACATTTCTTTTACCTTTATATTTATAGCTCATCATGCCAATTATGAATTTTTTAGGTGAAAAGGCCAATCTCACGCCAATCATGAAAAATATCAGTCCGACGATTATTCCTAAAATAGCTAAAATCAAATCTGTCATGTCATTCCTCTTTCTGTCACTAACTGACTTTTACGTTTATCTTCTAATTAGTCGTCTAAAACGACGTTATCATTTTTTTGATCAAGAATATAAGGGTTTTCCATAATCTTCTTGAATTCTCTTAAGGACAAACTGTTGTACAGTCCATCTGTAATTCTTTCATCGACCACGATACCCATTTTCATAATCTTTTTGACGCCGATTTCCTTTGTCGCTTGGTTTATGACTCTTGGTTCCAAAGTTTCTTTGCCCATGGATACAAACAACCCGGTTGTACCAAAATTATAGATATGATGATATACCGTTTCCATTTTGATTGATTTCAAGTTTGTCAAAAAGATTGAGGTATGGAAAGGGCTGGCTTCGAGAATCGACTTCGGTAACATTCCATGCTTATCCATCCACATCAAAAATCTCACCATGATTTTAATGAAAAAGTTTGGGGCTTTTGTCAGGAATTTGGCAATCTTATCGGTATCATTGGTGATATCGCCCTTATTTTCGTTGACGGTGTTATGAACTTTTTCCATGACTTCCTTAATTGATTCCGTACCATCAAAGGTGATTTTTATCGTTGTTTCATCAGCTGTATCAACCAATTTCTTCTTTACCGCCAAAGAAATTTGAATATTGTTTCTCTTATAAATCCGGCCGTTAACGACAAAACGGTTTAATTTCGGTCTCAAGGAGACAACTCTGACAAATGAAGCCATGACAATATCCATGTATGTCAGCCTTAAACCTTCAGTTTTTCTTTTGTCAAGAATGTAATTATCCATCGCTTCACAGTCAATTTCCTGCAACTGCATTACTTGAGCGTCATTGCGATAAAACATGATATGTGGAACTATTCTCATTAAAGGATCGATATTCTTGATTTTTTTCCCATCACTGCGTAATCCGAACATAGGTAAACCCCCTCATAAAATTACTTTTGATTTTATCACAATTTTGTTTTATTGACAACATATTCATCATCACAAAACATTCATATATTTTTATTATGGCCTTTTGTGTCATTTTATGGTATATTTTTAAGTAGATTATATGAAAGGGCACAATTTTATGAGCATAAAAAAATACAACTATATCATCATCCCTTTTTTACTTTTAATTGTCTTTTTGTTTATTGCTTATTTCGGCAATCAGATTTACGCTGAAGCGGTGGGAAACGTTGGTGTTGATTATTCTTACATTTTCCTTAAATTCAATCAGCAGGTACCTTTTGTCGCTTGGCATATTTATCCATATGTCATAGCTTATCCTTTTTGGGCTGGTGTTTTTATTTATATCTCCACAAGGTCCAGAGAGAATATGTACAAGATATTGACAATGGCCTTGATCACATTCACTATCTGCGGTATCTGGTACTTCTTCTGGCAATCTGACGTCACTTATTGGCGCACAACTTCCGGATTATTCCTGAATAATGATTATTTGACTCCGAGAACGGATCTCAATTTCACCGAATCCTTAGTAATGATGATTTATCAAGCAGCGGGCCCAAGAAATGCTTTACCGTCAATGCACACTTTAATGAGCTGGCTATGTATAATTTCTTTAAGAATGGATAAAAAAATACCTCTTTGGACCAAAATCTTTATTTGGGTTTTGTCAATTGCAATCATCATCGCTACCCAAACATTAAAACAACATTACATCATTGATTTGATAGTAGGAATAATTCTCGCTGAAGCTGCTTATTGGCTATTGAGAAACTCGAAAATAGTTACTTTTATTAGTCGCTTGATTGATAGTCTCAACAAAAAACTAAAACTTGAAAAATAAAATCGCGAATGAAACCGTTTATATTAAGCAAATAAGTCATAATTTATTGATTTATTTGCTTTTTATTTGTATAATACGAAAATGTTATTGGAACGAACCCTGAGTAGGGTAATTTAAGGTGAAAAAATGAAAAAATATACCAGAAATCAAATTCTCGAAAACGCTAAAGCGGAAAATGTCCGCTATGTCCGCTTGATGTTTACCGATATCATCGGTACCATCAAAAGTGTGGAAATACCTGTCGGTCAACTGGAAAGAGCGCTTGATGGCAAAGTCATGTTTGACGGTTCTTCGATTGAAGGTTTCGTGAGAATCATGGAAGCCGATATGTACTTAAGACCAGATTTGGATACTTGGTTGATTCATAGTTGGGAAGAATCCCGTTATGGTAAGGTAGCCAGATTAATCTGCGACGTTTATACTCCTGATGGCTTACCATCAGCCGCCGATCCTCGGTCGAACCTGAAAAGGATGATCAAGAAAATGAACGATCTCGGTTTTTCAACTCTCAATATCGGTTTTGAACCGGAGTTTTTCCTCTTCAAACTCGATGAAAACGGAAAAATAACCTTAAAGATGACAGATCAAGGCGGATATTTTGATTTATCACCAATTGACGGTGCTAGCGATTGCCGAAGAGACATAGTCTTGGAACTGGAAAAAATCGGATTCACTGTCGAAGCTTCTCATCATGAAGTCGCTCCAAGCCAGAATGAAATCAACTTCCAATTTTCCAATATCATTGAAGCGTGCGACAAAGTTCAAACCTTCAAACTAGTCGTCAAGAATATTGCAAGAAGACATAATCTTCATGCCACATTCATGCCAAAGCCGATTGCATCGATCAATGGTAGCGGTATGCATACAAACTGCTCCTTGGCTGATATGGCTGGCAACAATGCCTTTTGTGATGAAAACGACCCGATGGGACTTTCATTGGTGGCTAGACAATGGATTACCGGAATTCTAACTCATTCCCGCAATTTCTGCGCCATCACCAATCCTACCGTCAACTCCTATAAACGACTGGTTCCCGGATATGAAGCGCCGTGTTATGTAAGTTGGTCGGAACACAACCGTTCAGTCATGATCAGAATCCCTGCGACCAGAGGAAAAACGACAAGAACCGAGATTCGTTCAGTCGACACCACTGCCAACCCTTATTTGGCAATTGCGGTCATTTTGGCTGCCGGACTTGATGCCATCGAAAACAACCTGCCACTTATCGAACCTATCAATGAAAATCTGTTTGAACTTACAGATGAACAAAGAGCAAATTTAGGTGTCAAGAATTTGCCTGACAATTTAAAAGAAGCAGTTGATTTGTTAAAAGAAGATAATCTGATTAAGGAAGCCCTTGGCGATCATATCTTCTCAAAATTCATCGAATACAAAAATAAGGAATGGGATGAATTCAAGAAAACCGTCACTGAATGGGAAGTCAATCGCTATATTCATTTGATGTAACAAAAAAAGAGCTAAAATTTTTAGCTCT
>JAQVFZ010000127.1 GCA_028697025.1 Candidatus Izemoplasmatales bacterium
GCCGTCCATCATGATGCTTGTGATTAGTTTCTGTTTTTCTGCCTCTTCTCGTGCTTTGCGTTCGTCGTTGGCTCTGTTGGCGATTTCGATTGCTTGGCGCAGCTGGTCTTCCCTGTTTTTGAGTTGAATTTCCAGCATGTTGATTTTTCGTAGAAGGTCGCGGTCTCCTGCTTCGGGTTTTGGCGGCAGTATGCAGGTTTGGTTTTCTTCGTCCCATGTTCCGCCTGCGGCTTCGCATGCTTCTTTGGTCTTCGGTGTTTCGGTTTCTGGCATTGGTTTTTTCATTCTCCTAAATTGTTTTCTGTCTTTTGCGCTCCAGTTGTTTTCCCCCTCGCGCATTTTGAGGGAACAGTTTAGTTTAGTCACGTCTGACGACGTGAACCCGTCTTTCCGGGATGCCAATCACTGAAAAGGTGACTGTGAGTTTAGGTGCTGCTTCAGTTCGCCGAAGGCTTTTTGGAAGTCTTCGTCTAGGCTTGTTTTGTGGATTGGCTGATAGGCTATGTTGTTGTCGGCTGCCTTTTTTGGCGGCTTGCCTTTTATTACGTATAGGACGTCTTTTCCGTAGGCTATGCTGAGGCGCTTAGATGCTTCCAGCAGTCCGACGTCTTCGATTGCTTTGCAGATTGTGCAGTTAATTAGTTGCACCAGTTCGTCTATTGAGCTGTCCTTGTGGCTGTTGTACCAGCTTTTGGCTTTCTCTAGTGTCCAGCCTTTCTGTTTGCTGAAGAGGTAGCTTTGTATTTGCCAGCCTTCCTCTCCGTAGTCGCAGATAACCGCTTTGATGCCTTCTGATTCGCTGAGCACTTTTGTTCTGCATTCTCCGCCTTCGGGTGGGCTGCGGTGTCCGCTGCGGATGTGCTCTTCTGTTTCTTCCCAAGGGTCGCCAGCCTTTTTTCGTAGTATGTTATCAACTGCTATTCCGCAGATGGGTCCTGGGCACCGTCCTGCTGGGATTGGCGCTGCCAGATGGTCGATGAATATGTCTCTTTGTATGTAGTCGTAGGCGAGTCCGTTCCATGTGCCTTTGGTTGGGTCTTCGACGTATGTGAAGCCTATTGACACGTCTCTTAGGGCGCCTGACTTGATTTTTTCTATCACGTCTGGGGGGCACCGCTTCTTGAACCATCGTATGTCAGCTTTTATTCCTCTGCGCATGGGTCTGCCTGTTTTGGGGTCCTTCAGGTTTTTGACGAATCTGGGGTTTTCTATTTTTCCGTAGATGTCGTCTTGGCGTTCGATGAACATGGTGTCCGGGTGTGACAGTATTTTGACCCATCTGCCTTCTGCGGTCCATGCTGCTTTTTCAAGTTCGTCTGCGGGCTTATAGGCCCAGCCGTTATCATACTCATGTACGATTTCGGAGGCGATTACTGCGGGCATAACCAAGTTTTCGTCGTCGTCCTGCAGGATTTTCTGGTCTAGCTGCGCATAGTCTACTGCAATTTTTCTTTGTTCGCTCAAAGGTTTTTTCTCCTTTTTTTAGTGAAGTGTTATTTCGCCGATTCTGAGAATGTCGTACCAGTGGATGCAGTTTGGATGTTTGGGGAGGGTTGGCATGAACATGCCTATTCTGTAGACTTTGCCGTTGTGGAGACCGCACCATTCGCAGGTGTTAGGTCCTAATAAAAAGAACTGCACCCATTCTTTGTATTTGTCAAGTGAAAATTAGGTCAAATGATTATTGAAAATTAGGTCACTAAATCCAAAAAAATAACACCTCAGATTGAGCAGATAGAGGTGAAAAACAAGACTAACAGCTACCCCACTTTTTTACCAATATCGAAAGAGGAACCGTTTTCTCTGAGCGTTTCTCTTAAGCGGTATGACTCACCCTCCATATCGACTAGAATAGCTTTATAGGTCAGCCTGTCAACCATAGCACTGGTAACAGTAGGATCACCGAAGACCTCTACCCAACGTTCAAAAGACAGATTAGTGGTTACGATGGTTGATTTTCTAGCCGCTCTGAGTGACAAATTATTGAATAACAGGTCTGTTCCTTCACGGTCAAAGGATGTATACCCCAATTCATCAGCGATCACCAGGTCATATTTTTCGAAACGATTTTCAAAATAGCGCAGTGTTCTGGCGCTGTTGCTCTCCTTGAGAGTAGTTACAAGTAAAGGTACAGTAGTAAACAATACCTTATAGCCGGCCATGCAGGCTTTGAGTCCCAAAGCAATGCTCACCATTGTTTTGCCGGTACCGGGATTACCGGTCATGATTATATTTTTGCCTTTCTCAATGAATTTAAGGGTTGCCAGCTCCGGCAGTTTCTTTTGCATATCTACAGGCAGACAGTCTGTTTCAATGTCACTAATGTACTGCTTATACGGGAAATGCGCGCTGCGTATACGGGTTTCAATAGATCGTTTATGTTTTTCTTCGAGTTCATAGGTCAACAGTCGATGCAGGAATTCTTCATAATCTTCAGCCTGTTCCATCGTCTGCTCAAAATGTGTCCTGATCCCCTTTAGTTTGAGGATACTACAATATTCCTTTATTTCCTCATTGATTTTAACCTTCATTTATATTGCCTCCATGTTTGTCTTTTGCGCCTGCAGCTGAGCCAGCCGGTCATAGGAACAAAGTGTGCTTTTTGCTTTCTGCGTGAGATGGTCTGTAAACGCTGATGCTGTTACAGTTTCCTGCTCCTGCAGGTGATCGCACAAAACCCTGACTTTATCAGCACTCATGTCCAGGGGAGAAACCATTTCCAGTCTGCTAAGGGCGTTTTCTACCGACTTTACACCTTTTTCGTAAATAATCGCCAATACCTGTAGAAATATCTTAGCGTCATTGCTATAGTATTTTTTATAAATATCTTTGATCCTGGTGTCCGCCTGGAGCAGTTGCTACTGCCGGGACATAATGTCAGGATATAGCCGGACTATTCTGTCCTGGATCTGCCGAACAAGCTGACCATAAAAAAGCGGAGAAAAGGCGCCAACCGCGACGCCTTCAATCCAGAGTTAAGGGAGTTCAGTTTCAACAACAAACCTGACCATATGGTCATCAACGATCTTCTTGTGCTGCTGCTGGCCGAAGATAAGGCAGTGCGTGCACGCCTTGTTAATCAGGCGCGGACTGCCGCTCGAATACCTGAAGATCTCAGCGATTGCAGCATCTGAGAAAATTTCTGCTGTGGATCCCGCCGCCCGAAGATGCTGCAGGATATATGACTTGGTCTCGGCTTCATCGAGATAGGACAAATGGCAGCGGATGTCCAAGCGCTGCATGACGGCTGCATAGACCTGTTTTCGAAGCTTGTCCCAGATCTCTGTTTGAGCGACAAGGATCAGGGATAGCGGACTTTCAGAGTCCATCCTCTGGTTGAGCAAAAATCGTATCTCCTCAAACATCTCACGATCTAGAAGATGAGATTCATCGACGATGACAACGGGATTAAGGCCGTGCACGCCGCGCATCAGTTCAACCTCACGGTGCAGCAGGCGCCGGGCATCACCGCGGTAGAACTTGCCCTGGACGCCCAACTGTTCGAGCAAGCCATTATAGAAATGCCTTGGCGTCAGTTTGGAATCGGCCAGGTAGAGGACCTTGTAGGTCTTGCTTTCTTCCAGCACCG
>JAQVFZ010000128.1 GCA_028697025.1 Candidatus Izemoplasmatales bacterium
TGCGTGATGATACACCCCTTATGACCGTCCTGCAGGTTTTCAGCAAAGGTCAGGCGGGACACATACCGGTGCGGATCATGACCACCCCGGCCCGGGAAAGCCCCCGGCTGGCCGTTTTTCCGGCATTACCCGATACAGATGCTTTATTTAGAGTAAGGATAGAGAATGGTCCGGCCACCTTATACCTCTACTGGCAAAATAGCCTGGTACAGACGGTCCGCATTACAGATTCTTACAATGTACTGTTGCCTGGATTCACTGCCTTAATGGACAGGTCCTGGGTACGGGTTTATGCAGTAAACCAAAACGGTCATTCAAACGACCTGCTCATTCCCCTGGAAGCAGGCCGGCCTGTCCTAAGGCAAGAGCAGATCAGTCGCAGCGATAAACAGGCACAGATCATGTACCAGGTATTTGTTGACCGTTTCTATAATGGCAATCCTTCTAACGATAGAAGGATCAATTCCCCTGAAGTGCATCCCCGGGTAGATTATTACGGAGGGGACCTGGAAGGGGTGGCTCTCAAGATAAGGGAAGGCTTTTTCAGAGAATTGGGAGTCAACACCCTATGGCTTTCACCTATAACACAGAATCCTTGCGATGCCTGGGGACAGATAGAAGATCCCAGGACAAAATTCAGCGGTTACCACGGATACTGGCCTCTTTACATAACAAAAGTAGATGATCGTTTTGGAAATGAACAAGTTCTGGAAGAATTGCTTGGTCTGGCCCATAACGACAACATGAACGTTATCCTGGACCATGTGGCCAACCATATGCACATCAACAGTCCCACTTTGCAGGAACATCCCGATTGGGTCACATCCCCCGTTACACCCGACGGACGCCCCAATTTTGAATTATGGGATGAATTCAGACTCACCACATGGTTTGACAAACACATTCCCAAATTCGATTTTTCAAGGCCGGATGTTTGCCAGGCGTTGTCCGATTCGGCCCTTTTCTGGCTGCAGCATTTTGATATAGATGGTTTTCGCCACGATGCAACCAAACACATAGACAAACTATTCTGGAGGACACTCACCCGCAAGATTGTCAAGCAATTTCCGGGAAGACCTGTTATCCAGATAGGAGAAACATACGGTTCAGCCTCTTTGATAGGAGATTATGTAAAAAAGGGCATGCTGGATGGCCAGTTTGATTTCAATGTTTATTATGCTTTTTTAAATGCCACGGTAGATCCTGAAGGGTCTTTCATACATTTGTGGCATGAATTGGAAACAAGCCTGATGCATTACGGAACCCACAACCTGATGGGCAATATAAGCGGGAACCATGACATGGCAAGGTATATATCGCTTGCCGGAGGAGCCCTGGACAGGAACGAGAACCAAAAACTGGCGGGCTGGAAAAGGGATATCGGCACAGGAGACCCCGATTCCTACGATTACCTGGCCATGCTGCATGCCTTTAATATGACCATACCCGGTATTCCCTGCATATATTACGGAGACGAAATAGGAATGCCCGGGGCCAACGATCCTGACAACCGCAGGATGATGGTTTTTGAAGGCTACACTTCCCGTCAGCTCCTGCTCAGGGAGCGTGTAAAGCGGCTTACATCGCTACGCAAAACAAACCTGGCGCTGCTATACGGCGATTTGTTCCCGCTTCATGCAAGCAGGGATATTCTGGCCTATGTCCGGATATATATGGGAAAAGCCGTAGTGGTGTGTCTGAACAAAGGCAGCGAATTCTTTGATATACGTTCCCTCCGGTTACCTTTTGGTCTGAATCCGGAAGCTTTGGTCCCGTATATGGGAGAGGCTGTGGTGGCTCCAAAAGGTTTCACGATTATGGTAATTGAATGACAGGAGAACAATGAAAAAGACACTGATAATTATTAGCTTTATGACGATTTTAGCAGGTGGTTGCACGTCCCGGGAGCAACAGGAAATCCATCCCCAATGGATTCGTAATGCCGTTATTTATGAAGTGAACACAAGACAGATCACTCCGGAGGGCACATTTAATGCCTTTGCCGGCATGTTACCCCGGTTAAGAGAGCTTGGCGTGGATGTGTTGTGGTTTATGCCCATCTATCCTATTGGCATGGAAGGCCGTAAAGGGACTCTGGGATCTTATTATTCCATAAGGGATTACGGGGCAGTTAATCCCGAATTTGGAACACTGGAGGATTTCAGACTACTGGTTGACAAAGCACACCAGCTGGGCATGAAGGTCATACTGGACTGGGTGGCAGCCCATACATCACGTGATGCCGTATGGCTTGACCGGCAGGATTGGTACATTAGAAGACCGGACGGGGAGCCGGAATTCCTCTACGACTGGTCCGATGTGGCACGTCTCAATTATCAAAGCCAACCCATGCGCCAGGCCATGCTCGAAAAAATGCTTTTCTGGCTGGAAGAGGTCAATGTTGATGGATTCCGTTGTGATATGGCCGACCTTAGTCCCGTGGATTTCTGGGAGTGGGCTGTTCCCGAACTGCGTAAGGCAAAACCTGATATTTTCATGCTTGCCGAGTCAGAAAACCCCGTCAATACCCGCAGGGCCTTTAATGCCTATTATGCCTGGAAGCTGCACCACACCATGAATAGTGTGGCCAGGGGAGAGAAGAATGCAGACAGCCTGAGGCAATGCCTGGACCTGATGGCCCGGGATTTCGGGCCCAATTCCATCCCCCTTCTTTTTACCTCTAACCACGACGAAAATTCCTGGAGCGGTACCGAGTTTGAACGCATGGGAGATGCTGTTTTTCAAATGGCGGCATTTTCCTTTGTGCTTCCCGGGTTGCCTTTGATCTATACAGGTCAGGAAGTAGGCAATACAAAACGACTTGCCTTTTTTGAAAAAGACACCCTGATGCCGCAACAAAGCGATCAGTTTACGGACTTTTACACCCGCTTAATTGCCTTCCGCAAGGCCTCCGATGCCCTACAAGTGCCTCCATACGGCGGTTTGTTAGAGGAAGTGCCCCATTCCGGTCCTTCGGATGTTTTCGCATTCATCCGCCAAACCGAAGGCAACCGCGTGCTGGCCCTGTTCAATTTCTCCGCTCAGCCGGCATCTTTACAGCTGACAGCCCCACAGGCAGAAGGCACATACAAAGACTGGAATGGGGAAGATCAATATACTATAGATGCGCGATTCACATGGAACCTGGAACCATACGGATACCGCCTTCTCACTTTAGAATGATGCTATGAAACGGACACTATTAATACTGACAGCTCTTATGGCAATGATTACCACAGCCAGTGCCATGAATACACCAAAACCCGAAGTGCACCGGATTGAACCGCCTTTCTGGTGGACGGGCATGGAAACACCACTCCAGCTGATGATCTACGGGCCATCGCTGGGAGAGGGGAGCGTAAGCTGCCCCGGCGGCGGCTTGATCATAGAGACAATTCACAAAGCAGACAGCCCCAATTACCTGTTCCTGGATATAACCATTCCGAGGGGTACCCGTGCCGGTGATTTCAATTTACAATGGACAAACGGCAGGCAGAAACTGAATTTTATCTATACCCTGCATGAAAGGACGCCAGGTTCGGCCCGAAGGTCCGG
>JAQVFZ010000129.1 GCA_028697025.1 Candidatus Izemoplasmatales bacterium
GTTTATATTTCATTCCTGGAGCTTTGGGTGTTTCTTCCCCAATAACTTCTGAATTCATGATCACTTCTTTTGTGATGCCTTTAATCATGGCTTTGGTAATCATTCCCGGTCTCAAGATTACCGGAATTTCTTTTGTAACATCAACCACTGTCGATTCAAGACCTACCTCAGACTTCCCGCCGTCGATGATGATATCGACTTTTCCATTAAAATCTTCCAAAACATGCTCGAAGAGTGTTGCAGAAGGTTTACCGCTGATATTTGCGCTTGGAGCGCAAATCGGAACCCCAGCAATATCAATGACTTTTCTGGCGATTGCATGCCCAGGTATTCTCACTCCAACAGTATCCAATCCGCCAGTGATAAATTCAGGTACTATTGGTTTTTTTCTTACAACCAAAGTCAGAGGTCCTGGCCAAAAAGCCTGCATTAAGTCCTTTACATAGCCTTGATCGATTTCAACATAATCCAAAATATCCTTAAGGTTGGTGAAATGTATAATCAAAGGGTTATCGCTTGGTCTACCTTTAACAGTGTATATTGATTTAACACCAGTTTCACTCAAAGCATAAGCGCCGATGCCATAAACAGTTTCCGTGGGAAAAATCACATTTTTCCCCGAAAGCAATGTGTTTCTTATATCATCTTTAACGCTTGATTTATCTAAATCCTTAGGTGTATATACTTTTGTATTGATCATATTACTAATCCTTTATTTTGATCTAATGCCATAACATAGTATATCATGATTTTTAACTAAAAACTAAAGACATTACACATTAAATGTGATTAATTCATTCCCAAGTATTTAGTAATTCTTTTTTGGCTAATAAATATAATAATCTTTATTTTGCTTTTGCATTAATTTCAAACCTAGTTTTTATCTAAAATGTATTTTTTATTTTATCAAATCTAGTTACTTGTATTTGGCTATCAGAAAATATAAAGTGGACACATCAAGTGAGAACATTCTTACTTTAAATAATACAATTGATAAGGCTTTTGATTATCGATTTAACTATGGATTCTTTTCGATTATAAAACCCGTCCTAGTGGTCGAAACTATTTCATTCTTTAATCTCCAATTTTTAGCGTAAGTTTATTGCCTTTAATTGATCTAAAATTTTGATTGAATTCCATTACAATACCCCTATAAAAACATGGTCATATAAACTGGCAAATAAATAACTTCATCTTTTTGAGTCAAATCTTTTGTATGAATGATGTATTTTTTACCAAGCTTGTCTTTGAACTTGTTACTAAACTTGTCCAATGATGATGTTGTATAGTTTTTGCCAGACTTAACTTCAACTGGTGATATTTTAGTTGGTTTAGATTGATCTATGATTAGAAAATCTATTTCCATCGTGTTAGACCGATCTTGATTATCTGCTCTTGAGTAAAAATATAATTTCTTATTTAAGGCAGTAAGCATTTGTGCAACGATATTCTCAAATATCATACCGTTATTAACCTCAAGACGATCTTGTATAATAGCTTTCGCTACCTCTTGATGCATTTCATCATTTTCACTGAATGCTTGAGTTAATAGTAAACCAGTGTCTGCCATATACATTTTGAGTGTTAACCTATCACGATTTAAGGATAATCCGAAATTAGGATCTGATGCATTAAAGCATACATTTGTAATCATGGCTTCATCCAACCATGTAAAAGCATCCTCATAATCTCTAAATCTCGCATCCTTCGACAAAGAACTTAACATAAATTTTTTCTCGTGTTTTGATAATTGACTAGGAATTTTATCAAAAATACTGAGTACTTTATGTTCATATCCCTTAGCATATTTTGAAATATCGTTCTTATATAGTTTTAAGATGTCTCTTTTAATTCGGTCGACTTTTGTATAATCATTGGTACTTAGATATTCCATGACCGCTTGAGGCATCCCTCCGATTAACAAGTACTGTCTAAAAAGTTTCATAATCGTTGAATGGATTTCACCTAGAGGTTTTAAAGTTTCAAAATGCTTCTTAATAATAGATATAACTTCACCTCTACCAAGCGCCATACAAAATTCTTCGAAATCCAGTGGATACATTCTGATTGCTCTTTCTTCTGAAGGCAGTAAAATACTTTCAACATTACGCTTGATTGATAATAAAGAGCCTGTCTCGATGTAATCAAAACGATTGTCATTCACTAAATGTTTTATCAGTTGTCTTGCTTGAGGGAACAGTTGTACTTCATCGAATACAATAAGTGACTGTCTTTCATAAAGTGTAATTCCAGTGATTGATGTTAGAAAAAAGAAAAAATCATCTAGATTCGATGCGTATCTTTTGAAAAGCGATTTAATTTCATCACTAGCAATACTAAAATCAATTAGTATGTATGATTTGTATTCTTTTTTTGCGAAAGCTTCAACCACTGTGCTTTTTCCAACACGTCTTGCACCTTCGATGAGTAAAGCAGTTTTACCATTTTCATTTTTCCAGGAAAGCAGTTGCTTATATATTTTACGCTCTAACTTCATCAGGATCACCTCTTATAACTCTATTATACACGTTTTTTGATTTTTAAAACAATATATTTATCACTTTTTTTAACTTTTTGGAGTTTTATTATATCACATAACCGAAAATTTACTCATAGGTAACAACGTATCCTCTTCGAGTTAGTTACCTTCAACATTATATAATCGTGTAAATGGTTAGGTAATCAAATAAATAATTGAATAATCGTCAGAAGTGTTACTTGGTCATTTGTAATATAAAAGTTTATTTCCTGTGGCTTATCTATATAGTGAGAAAACTTCCTTTCTGCATATAAAAAAGGCCTGATACGAATTGTATCGACCCTATGCTTCTTATATGTGAAAGGTAAGTATTGTTAATACAATGCACCCTCTATAGATGAATGTGCACCCTCTAAACCTATATTTATTGGTATATATACTTAGTGACACGTGACTGGCGTGACAGATGTGACATCATTCTACTTCGAGAATATCATCAGAAAGTGAGTATTTCATTTTCTTAAATAATGAAGTCAATTCAGCCATGTTTTTACAATTGCAAAATTTCGGATTAATTAAAACATTACGTATAGTCTTTGTAATCATTTCATATGGATTAATAGATGCATTTGTTAGTTTGTCTTTTCCTCCATGAACCATTCCAGATCTCTCACCATAAAACTTTTTAAATTCCGCCTCTAAACTTATACGTTCTTCAACGTTTTTTCCATTGATAAACGCATATGATTCTGAAAGGGAGGCAACTATACTGGGGTTAATAATTGCTTTTTCATCATTTTTTAGCAGTGTTTCAAATGCAAATGAAATTTCTAAAAGTGCAACCCCCTCATCTTCTTCGCCATATGCTTTACCAACCCACTCTATACTTTTCATAATTCTATCTTCCAATTCATTTCTAGGGGCTTCAAAGTCTAGAAGATTCCATAAACGGTTATGTCCCTTTGTATCATCATTAAACCATTCGTTATCAATAGGTATTGCTTTATCTTTGCGAACAAAATCGTGACCGCTAGTCATCCAATCCCCTATATATTGAAAG
>JAQVFZ010000130.1 GCA_028697025.1 Candidatus Izemoplasmatales bacterium
CAATTGTTTCGAATATTGGAGGATTATCATGAAAAAAAGGATTTTTTCAATCGCAGCTATTTTCAACTTCTCACTTTATTTATCAATGCGGTCAATCTGGTCGGGAATTGAAGGCATGTTTAAAATACATGCTTTGCAGTATGTCGTTTTTTTGATTTTGACCGCGCTTTTCATTGCCTCGATCGTTTCCCATTTCGTTAAATTCAACGATAAAATTCTTGTTACTTTGATCGGCTTATCCCTAGCGCTTTCAATCGGACTCTTTTATATGCTATATTTGGGTATAGATAGTTACCGCTTTTTTGTTAAAACATTTTTTGTGATTTTATCTTATTTGTTGATAGCGTATTTTCTATATTTTCTGATTTTTAAATTTCCTAATTGTCGATTATCTAAAAACAAAACATATAAAAGCGTATTATTTGGATTGCTTATGGTAATGATAATCGTTTATGCTTCGAATCTTGATTTTCATTATATTACCAATAAACCTGTGGTTTATATGGTCGAGGATACATATCAGATAGTCTGGACAACCAGCACTAACGCAACCGCTGAAGTCAGGGTTGGCGATGAGATATACTATGATTTATATGCTGGTTCTGAAAATTCGGAAACAACTGTTCATAAAGTAGTAGTGCCTATGAGTGTTCTGGATGCAGAGAAATCATATACAATCTCCTCGACTCATGTAATTTATCGAGGACCTTACTCAGGGATTTTAGGCGGCACAGTAGAACAAACATTTAATTTTTATCCCGTCGATACAACTGACGGTCTAAAATATTATACAGTTTCAGACAGCCATACCCAAAATAAATCGGCAATTAAAGCTGCGACTTATTACGGTGAAGATTTGGATTTCTTTATTATGGCCGGCGATATCATGAACCATATTGAGGATAAGAGTGACGCTGAAGTTATTTTGAAAATGGCATATAAGGTTACAAATGGTGAAAGACCTGTCATATATGCCAGAGGAAACCATGAAGTCAAAGGCACTTATGCCAATCAACTGCATCGTTACGTTGGCAGTTTAAATGAGAGTTTTTATTATACGGTGACTTTCAGCAATGTTTTTGGGGTCGTTCTTGATCTCGGTGAAGATCATGAAGATTCATGGTGGGAATATTATGATACTGCTCAATACGATTTATATCGAAATGAGCAGACTAACTTTTTGCAGGAAATTATTGCTAAAGCCGATTTTGATAATCCGGCAATAATATACCGGATAGGAATCTGCCATATTCCTGTTGCTTTGGTGGAAGATGAATTTCTGGACTCGATCTTGAATGAGTGGGCACCGCTATTGAACGCTTTTGATTTCGATGCGTTTATCAGCGGCCATAAACATCAATTACTGGCATTTTCTCCTGATATTCCCGCTCTAGTCGAATTCAATTATCATGAAAATTATCGCGATGACGATTATTTGGTTGGTCACCGCACGGATGTTAACTTCACCAATTTTATTGCATCAAGAAGAAGTAGCGCTCAATCGATTCTGATTAAAGAAAACTTGTTTGGGGGAGCTTTTACGGGACTTGCGGCCGAAGTGTCCTTTGATAACAATCAATCAATTTTCACATATACGAATCATCTTCAAGAAATCGTCCCTGTAGCCAATCCGTATACGGGCGTACTACAAGAAAATTATATTATTCCGCTTGGTTAATTTAATGCCTAGACACTTTTTAGTCACTTTGTTTTAATTTCAAAACTAAGCTATTATTTATAACTGCTATTTTAATGATATTCATATCATTGTAAAATCAATATCTGTAGAATGTTTTTAAAATAACGTGTGGGCTATTATGATGTTTATCGCAAGCCTAAAGCGATAAAACAAACCACTTAACAGAAAAAGACATAAACCGGTTTTAGTTTTAAACTTAATAGTGTATAATTAATATAACCATAAAGAGAAGGCGAGAGACAAGCTCTATGACCCTTCAGCAACCACCTCTAAAAAAGGAACGGTGCTAAAGCTTGAATGATGGGTTGATATTCTTATATTTAAAGTATAAGCCCATCAAGTCGATGGACTTTTTCTTTTTTTCTCTTTATGAATAAAATTTAAGGAGAGATAAAAAATGTTTGAGAAGAAAGATTTAAAAGAAGCTGATTATATCTTAGTGGAAACAAGTTCAAAAGGAGAAAGAAAAGTGCTATTGGATTGGTTGGTACACAATAGATATGAATTGATATCCAATAGCTTGTATTACTATGAATCTGCACTTACGATTGGTGTTCCAGTTCGCCATCTCGTGGGAAGCACAATTCGAGTAATTGGCTATGATCAAAAGAATGAAGAATTAAATTATGGAGCTAAACTATATGACAATGCCTTCAGTTTCATGGTTGAGATGGAAGATGATCGCTGGCCGTTAAAAAATGGCGGCGAATGTTTTCTGGTCTATTACGAAACTGAAAAAGAACGCAATAGAGTAATCAAAGATTTAGGGAATGACGGATTTGTAAAAATTACCAATACCGGGTACTGGTTGGGTTGCCCATGGCTATTTATTAACATCGATACAAAAGTTTATACGCCGGGAAGAGCGGGAGTGGGATTTGCTAAACCAATTGGCAATCACGCAATAACGGTAGAAGAATTTTATATCATTTACAATATCTATAGAAAATATCAAAGCCATAATCTGTTTGATTTCAATATCTAAAAAAAGTAGAGTATTATGTGTAAATAGATAGAATAATTATTTTACTGCATAATTGTTTTTTTTGTTTCGATGATAAGCGACGTCATGAAAATATGGTATATTTATAGTAACAGAAATAGTTTTAGGGAGCGAATTTGATGAGAAATTTAACAATGATGAATTCAACATTCAGAATATTGCAGTTGACTGACATTCATCTGATGAATGAATCAACTGATGAAGAAACATACGTCTTGATAAGAAATGTCATCAATGAAACGCATCCGGATTTCATTATCATCACCGGCGATATCACCATGACTTATGATGGTCAGAGATTGTTGGAGAATTTAAGGGATTTCTTGGATTCATTTCATGTTTTCTGGTCATTCGTCTTCGGCAATCATGATCACGAATCCATTTTGTCCTTAGATAAACAAGCTGATATTTTGATGGAAGGCAAGTATTGCCTTTTTGAAAAAGGCAATGCTTTAGTTAAAGGTTGCGGCAATCATTATTTAAGAATTGATAAAAATGATAATTTGGTGGCTTTATTAGGCATGCTGGACAGCCATAACTACCGCATCGACAAGATAGACGGGAAAGATGTCTGGAGTTATGATTATCTTGACCAAAGCCAAATCGATGATTCGATCCGGACGATTGAATCATTGAAAAAAGAGACAGAATCGTTTTCATCCTTGTTCTTTTTCCATATTCCTCTTGTTGATTTTAAAACGGCGATTGAACAGAAGGATGAAACTATTGTAGGGTCTTGTTTAGAAGAGATTTTTTGTTCCAAATATGACAGCGGATTCTTTACCCAAGTAGTTAATACCAACACT
>JAQVFZ010000131.1 GCA_028697025.1 Candidatus Izemoplasmatales bacterium
ATATCGCCGTCATTGGACCATGTTCCACCAGCCACAATAAATCCACCATCACTTGTCTGCTGGATGGAGTTTGCATAATCATTATCTGTTCCGCCAAGACATTTTTGCCATTCAATATCACCTGAACTGTTAAGTTTCACGACCCAACCGTCACAAGCTCCATGATTCCCCGACACATCTCCGTTATTGGACCTTGTTCTACCAGCCACAATAAATCCACCATCACTTATCTGCTGGATGGAGTGTGCAGAATCATAATCTGTTCCGCCGAGGCATTTTTGCCATTCAATATCCCCTGAACTGTTAAGTTTCACTACTAAAGCGTCAATAGCTCCATGATTCCCCGACATATCGCTTTCATTGGACTCTTTGAAACCAGCCACAATAAATCCACCATCATTTGTCTGCTGGATGGAGTATGCAAAATCATCATATATTCCGCCGAGGCATTTTTGCCATTCAATATCCCCTGAACTGTTAAGTTTCACTATCCAATAGTCAGTAGCTCCATATTTCCCCGACACATCGCCGTCATTAGACCCTGTATAACCAGACACAATAAATCCACCATCACTTGTCTGCTGTATGGAGTTTGCCACATCATAACTTGTTCCGCCAAGGCATTTTTGCCATTCAATATTTCCTGAACTGTTAAGTTTTACTACCCAAGCGTCATCATATCCATGATTCCCCGACACATCGCCGTCATTGGACCCTGTAATACTAGCCACAATAAATCCCCCATCACTTGTCTGCTGAATGGAGTATGCTCTATCATCATTTGTTCCGCCGAGGCATTTTTGCCATTCAATGGTTGGAGCTTGGGCAAGGGATTTATTATTGACACCATTAAATAAAATTAATGCTAAAAGTATCGTAATAAATGTAATATTGCTCAAAGGGTGAATGTGAGTATTTCTTGATGTAAATTTTGAATTTTCCATATCCATTATAATTTTTTATGGATTGACATGCTAAATTATAAAAAATATTTTATTAAAAAAATATTACTAATTTTTGTTAGATGAAAGTTGCGTAGCAATTTCATTTTCTCTTTTACTCCTATGAAGTTAAATGAAGGAAACAACATTATCATAATTTATGGTTTCTTTTTTTTGAGTAGAAGGTTTTATCCTTGCATATAACATTTTGCAGATAAAAGAAGTTTTACCTAAGGTAAAATTTATATGAGGCTATGCAAGAGCCGAACCTTTTATCCGCTGTTATGTGCCTCGAGCTGATATGCGAGAGTGCAATGTGGCAACAAAGCCGAAGGCTTCCGTAAAGTTAGATAACCTGGACTTAAATTTCGATGTTGCTGTAGTTTTTTCTTATTCTCCGTCATCTGTTTTACTCCGTAAGGTCTAGCTTTTCTGCAAAATCATCAAAATTGTCAAACCAGTATCTTCTGTAATTTTCCAAGACATCGGCTATCCCTCGGCGTGGTTTAAGCAATAGTTTTGTGTTTATTGTAAGTCCGTTGTACGAAAAATCCTTGCTTTTCTTTTGCTCGCCAGCTTCAAATATCGTTGAATAACCGTCAATTTTTCTATATCCATCTGCATATTCTGTTCCTTTCGGATCAACAAACAAAATTAAATATCGATTGCCTTTTTGCATCCAAAAGATGAAATCCGGTTTGAAATTTGAGATATCATTTTCCTTTGAATTGTAGTAAGGGATAAACACTTCATCCAGCGTTTGGTCAAGTTTTGAAAACATCCACCAATCAAATTGCGTGAATACATTATTTGGGTTGGCAAGATATTCCTCTAGTTGTTCAATAAATCTTACTTCACTATCAACATTGATAATATGGTTGAGATAATCAATTTTTTCAGTTTCAGAAACTATCACTGGGAGGTAGTAATGGTAAGCCAAATACTCGATTTTGATTTTTTGATTTTTGACTTCATACTTTCCTGCCTCTTCAAATATCTTTAACTGCTCAGCGTATTTATCTGGTGGTGTTATGCCATAACTTTCATCTAACTTTTTTTTCTTTTCAGGATATTGCTTCATGAAATCAATTTTCTTTCTTAATTCTTCGTATTTTTCAGTACCGCTAAATCTAATTTTTTTGAAATGCACTATTTCATTTTCTAACTTCTTGAACTTCTCAAACTCTCTGTTTTTAACACCAAGATAATCAAAAATACGGACAAGAATTAACTCTGGTTCCAAAAGCGATGGTTCATCTTTGCCAAGAGTATAATATCTATTTTTATTACCTTCAGAAAAGCTTTCTTTTGCTTTCATTAAAACTTTCACTTCGCAATCATATTTAGCTAAAGTGATTTTATCGCCTAGAAATTCGTAAAACTGAGATGTTATATCAAAATCTTCGCGGCTGATAGGATATTTTTGTGGATTTTGTTCCTCGGCAAAAATCCTTTCTGCAGTTTTATAAACTGGTATCAAAAGAAGATGTTTTTGTGCTTCAGGATTCAAAATAAATAGGTCTTCCAAGTTTTTATCTTGCTTTTCTTCTGTCAGCGTTTTGATAATTTCATTCAGGTTTGCGGCGTTAGTGCCAAAAACAAATAAGCTCTCCATTGGTAAAATCAGATTTTTAATTTTTTCAAATAACTGCTCCAAATTCCCCTCTAGTAGAGTGGTGTCAGACGAAGTCTGACGGGGTGTTCTAGCGTTTAACAAATTTTGAAGTCGTTTTCGTTGGTATTTTAGTGGTTCTATTCTTATGCCTCTGCCAACCGATTGCAGAACGAATTTTTTAGCGTCGTTTCCAACTCCAATATTTACAAACAAAAGTATATTTGGTCTATTAGAATCCCAGCCCTCGTAAAAAGAACGCGATCCCATTAAAATATTTATGTCGGAATCATCACTGTTTATTCGTCTGAAATAACTTTCGTTTTCAAAACTTTCATTTATCTCGTAACCTTCGAGTTTATCTTTAAGCCAGCTAGAAATATCGCCGATTTTGATTAATGCAAAAGGTTTATCAGCCGTCATTAACCTAAAAATCAACTCTTGTCGATTTCCTGGTATTTTCATAACCTCTATCTTGCCAGGAGTTTCTGCATTTAAAACATATTTTAAAATATCCTTGTAATTCAATTTTAAAATCAAATCAGTGTCGATAATGCACTCCAAATCTTCAAATACGAATTTAGCATTGTTGCTAAATTCGTTTACAAGTTCCTCTTTTGCTTCTTCGATTAAGTCCGCTCTAATTTCATTTTTAGCAACCTTTTCTAATTCTCTAAAAAATAATTCCAAATCGGAATCTTCTACGGATACCGAATTAACCAGAGTCAAAAGAAGTGGACGGTGATACAATGCATTATCAACTTCTTTGATTTTCTCAAAATACTTGTTGATATAAGTTAATA
The DNA here is from genome assembly GCA_028697025.1 of Candidatus Izemoplasmatales bacterium. GTDB lineage: Bacteria > Bacillota_I > Bacilli_A > Izemoplasmatales > Hujiaoplasmataceae > UBA2289. The sequence continues at coordinate 3,357 of JAQVFZ010000131.1, forward strand.
GCAATAGAGTCTTCAAAACAATTTTCTGTTTTTCTTGTTCTGAAAAATCAGATTTTTCTTTGAATGCGATTACATCTTGTTCTGATACATAAATATGTTTGCCATATCCTTCTTCGACGAATTTTGAAAGATTGA
>JAQVFZ010000132.1 GCA_028697025.1 Candidatus Izemoplasmatales bacterium
GATATATGCGCAAATGACTATAATCATGCAAAAGAAATGGGAATTAAAATTGGTCAACAAGTTGTCTGTGAAAATAATTACAAAGAATCCAAAGATGGGAAAAAGATTTTTTCCAAAGCTTGGGATGATCGTTTTGGTTCAGCGATGGCATTGGATATTTTGGAATCAATTGATAGAAAAGATTTAAAATGTCGTTTGTACGCTGGTGCAAACGTTCAAGAAGAAGTGGGCTTAAGAGGAGCTACAACCTCATCTTTCAAGCTGCAACCAGATTTATTCATCGCCGTTGATTGTTCACCGTGTTCGGATACATTTGAACCAAGCGAAGTCGGTGGCACTTTGGGTGCTGGTTTTATGGTAAGATTCTATGACCCAAAAGCTTTATTGCATCAAGGTATGAAAAGATTCATTGAAGAAACTGCACAAAAAAATAATATCAAATTCCAGTACTATAACTCCATGGGCGGAACTGATGCAGCTGCAGTTCAATTAACAAGAGAAGGAGTTTTGGTGTGCACGATAGGTATGCCATCAAGATATATTCATTCCACCACCTCAATAATCCATAAAGATGATTACGAAGCGGTAAAGAATCAGATACTGGCAATGTTGAAAGAAATAGATTATAATAAGATTAAAGAAATAAAAAGCAACGTATAATTTGATATCAATTAACTTAGGAGACCACTTTAAGTGGCTTGGAAAGGAAAAAAATGAAAAAAGAATTAACAAAACGAGAAAAAACTCGTCAAATGACTATTTTGTCAATGTTTATTGCGATAGTCGCTGTTTTGGGATTAGTGCCAAATGGTTTAGGCGGCACATTGGGATTTATTAAAATCGCTCCAACTTTGGAGGCTTCAATCATTCACATTCCTGTCTTGATTGGAGCGGCTCTCTTAGGGCGTAAATTCGGTATTTATCTAGGATTGGCTTTCGGTGTAATATCGAATATAGCTGCTTTCATTTATAGCAGTCCATTATTTTATTATCCTTGGGTCGCGATTTTGCCGAGATTCATCTTTGGACTATTAATTTATGATGTAACCATGTTTTTTGTTAAGATAACGAAAAACAAATTGATAGGCACTGGCATTAGTTTCTTTGTAATGACACTTTTACACACTCTAATGGTTTTAACGATGATGCTTACATCTTATTCAATGGTTTTTGGTTCAGGAAATATTATTGAAGATTTTATTCCTTATGTAACCTTACTATTTGTGCTCAACGTTCCATGGGCTAGTCTGATTGAAATGACAATTGCGGCCATAGTTGGTGGAATTATTGTGGTTCGGTTAGCAAAATATTTGTCTTATTCGGAAAACTCCGCTTATAGCGAGGAAATTTCAAATGAAGATAACTATTGATATCGGTAATACGACCATTGCAATCGGATTATCTAAGACAGGAGAAACGATAGATAAAATCTATCGAATCAACACCGAGAAAAACAAGTCTTCAGATGAATATTCACTTTTGCTCAATGATTTTATCAAGGATTGCAAAGAGGTTATAATTTCATCGGTAGTTCCTGAATTAAATGAAGTATTTCGTGATTATTTTTGGGAAAGATTTAATATTGAGGCATTGTTTGTCGGAACTGGCGTAAAAACTGGACTAAAAATAAATTCCGACAATCCTAAGGAAGTTGGTTCAGATTTGATAGGTAACAGTGTCGCAGCAATTAATATCTATTCAGAGACTTGCCTTGTCATTGATTTAGGTACAGCGACTACATTTACATATTTGGAGAATAAAATTCTTAAAGGAGTTGTAATTGCTACTGGTCTTACAACCAGTAAAAACGCTCTGGTATCTCAAACTTCACTACTTCCACAGGTTGAATTGCAAGCACCAAAAAGAGTGTTGGGCACCAACTCGTTCGACTGCATTAAATCAGGTCTTATTTTTGGACATGCATCAATGATTGATGGAATGATCAAAAGAATAAAAGCTGAAACCAACACACCGGACTTAAAAGTAATCATTACTGGTGGACACGCAAAAATAGTGTATCCTTATTGTACAGAAGAACTGATAAAAGATGAATCATTGATATTAAAAGGACTTTTGATTATCTTAGAAAAGAATAGAAGACATTAATTAAAATGCACTGTCCAAGTGCATTTTTTCTATTAATATGGTAAAATAAATCACGCAATATACAAGAGGTGAATACATGGGAAATAAATTATTGTTAGTTGATGCCAGTAATCTACTGTTCCGTTCCTACTACGCGACAGCCTATACTGGAAATTTAATGCAGACACAGGAGGGTTTATATACCAATGGCATTTTTGGTTTTGCTCATGCCATGACAAAGTTGTTGGAAAATGGATATACCCATATTCTCGTTGCGTTGGACACGGATGGTAAAACTCATAGACATGAAATGTTTGAAGAATATAAGGGTACTAGAAAAGACACTCCAGTGGAATTAATCGAGCAATTTCCTTATATGAAAGAATACCTTGAAGCTCTTGGCGTGTATTTTTATGAACAAAAAACAATGGAAGCCGATGATATCATCGGCTACGTTGTAACTCATTTCAAGGATCAGTTTGAGGAGATTACAATATATTCAAATGACCATGATTTAGTTCAACTATTGGATAAGAATGTTAATCAGATTATATCTCGAAAAGGCCTAAAAGATATAGAAATTTATACTCCTGAATACGTGATGGAAAAACTTGGGTTTTCAACTTCACAAGTGACAGATTACAAAGCTTTGGTTGGTGACGCATCTGATAATATTCCTGGCGTTCCGGGAATCGGTGACAAGACAGCCGTTAAACTTCTATCGGAATATAATAATATCGAAAATCTGTATGAACGCATTGAGGAGATTGGTGGAAAACTGAAAGAAAAACTTTTAGAGAATAAAGAAAAAGCTTTCTTTTCAAAGAAATTAGCTACAATAAAAACAGATTTTTCAAACTGTATCGATATTAGTAAAAGTCGATATACTGGAGCAAACGAAGAGATGTTGGTCAAGTTTTATCAAAAGATGAATTTTAATTCTTTTATAAAAAACATGAAAAAAAATTCAGAAGTCACTGATAATGAATATTATATTCTGGATACTGTCGACAAAATCGATAAATTGAATTATAAAGAAGCTTATTTGCATTTAGAAATTTTTGGTGAAAATTATCATACTGATCCAAAGATTGGCTTCGGATTATATATAGACAACAAAGCCTATTACCTTCCATATTTGGCAGCCTGTAAATCCAACAAATTCAGAAACTTCCTGAACGACAGGAAAATCAAAAAATATGTATATGATTTGAAAAAAATTAAAGTCGCACTCATGTGGGATGACATTCCTATTGATGGAATTGTTTTTGATTTGTTGCTGGCGGCGTATTTAATCAACCCAGCCATTAAACAAGACGATTTTTCCTTGGTGGTACAAAGTTTGGATTATAATGAAGTAATGTCAGATGATTTGGTTT
>JAQVFZ010000133.1 GCA_028697025.1 Candidatus Izemoplasmatales bacterium
TAGGGTTATTTCCGCTTTCTTGACTCTGCCCAAGGTTTTAAGAGAAAGAAGATTCTTGACGAAAGTAGTAGCCGGTAAAAACAAAGTCCACATCGCTTCCATCAACAACACATTATTCTTAATCGCTTTTCTTTCGATTTCTTCATATTCTCTGTAATTCAATGCAATTGGTTTTTCGACCAAGACATGCTTCCTATTCTCCAAAAACATCAAAACTATCGAATGATGAAAATTATGGGGAGTAGCGATATAAACAGCGTCGATTTTATCGCTCTCAGCCAGGGCTTCATAACTTGAAAATGCAAACTCCGTCTGCAAAATCTCTTGATATCTCAAGGCATCAAATTCATTTCTGGCAGCGACAGCGCTAATATAAGCGTTATCGACATATTTAATGTCTCTAGCAAATTTATTGGCGATACCCTTAGCTCCAACTATGCCGAATCTAACCATCATTTCTCCCCCTTCATAACTATCTCATAAGATAATTTTACCATGATTTTTATTACATAAATAATCAAATAAAAGAAAAAGTGTGAATTAATTTTGATTCACACTTTGATCTCTTCAGTAATCGACATTGTCAAACTCAACGAAAATTTTTCTACCGGTATTCAATTTTCTTATTCGAGACATATCCTCTTCATTTAAAGCGAAATCAAATACATCAAAATTGGAAATTATTCTTTTTTCGGTAACACTTTTCGGAATTACGACAATTCCTCTTTCAATCAACCATCTGATTGCGACTTGAGGTACGGTTTTATTATATTTTTGTGCAATATCAATCAAAGTTTCGTTTTCCAGCAACTGACCAATATTTTTACTCATCAAAGGCGCGTAAGCCTCTAACTGAATGTTGTTTTGTTTACAGTAATCATGCAAGAAGTGGTTCTGCAAAGTTACATGCGTTTCCACTTGATTGACCATTGGCTTGATTTCTACGTTATCCAATAAATGTTGAATGTGGTGAACATTATAATTAGATACGCCGATAGCCTTTACTTTTCCTTGTTTGTAAAGTTCCTCGAATGCCCTGTAAGTAGCCAAGGAGTTATCATAACCCTTAAACCAATGAATCAAATATAAGTCAATATAATCGACACCCAGTTTTCTTCTGGACTCTTCAAAAGCTTTTAAAGTCGATTCATAACCTTGATCGGTATTCCACAGTTTTGTGGTAATAAAAATTTCTTCGCGTTTGATTTTGGAATCCTTGATTGCTTTGCCAATCATTTCTTCATTTCCGTAAATAGCTGCAGTATCGATATGACGGTACCCGGCCTTCAAAGCTGAAAGGACAGCTTGATAGGCGTCTTCTGGACTTGATCTCCATGTACCCAAACCAACTATAGGCATTTCATAACCGTTATTTAATTTAACTTTCATCATTTTTCTCATCAACTCCTCAAAAATTATTATAACAAATTTCTCCCTCTTTTTGAAATAAAAAGAATTATTGCTTTCCCAAGGTAATATTTCTTTAAAGAAGGAAGGGGACATTTATGAAAAAGAACATTTTATTAATATTTTTATCTTTGATAGTCGTTACAATATTCACAGTTCAAGTATCAGCTTATTCACCACATTATTTACCAGGAGGAAAGAACTACATCTCCAGTGACAACATCATCAAGGTTGATGAGACAATCTCTACCATCAATCCGTTTTTGGTAAAACCATATACAGATTATACTTTCTCTGTATATCGCGATTATTTTGATGGTAGAGATTTTTTTGGTTCAATCTATTTTTATGATAATGACGATTATCTGTCAGAAATTAATTATGACGACTTGACTATGATTTCTGAAGGCTTTTTTATGTATTTAACCTTTAAAACACCGGCTGAAGCCAATTACTTGTCATTTGAATTCCGTGACAACGGAGAGTTTGTTTCAGGAACGGAACTTATCAACGTGCAACTTGAAGAGGGGACGGTAATGACTGCCTATGAACCTTATATACAAGGAGTGATAATCGACACTTCGTCACCGTATTTTATCGGTTCTGGAACTATCATTTCTTATTTTGACCAGCCTATAACGGTAGCGGAAATTCAAAATTCATTGACAGCGTATGATGATATTGACGGTGATTTGACCAGTAGAATTATCATCAAGTCTGACAACTACAGCGCCAATATGCAGACGTTGGGGTCTTACACAGTGGTATTTGAAGTAGCTGACAATTCGGCAAATACTACAGAAATCACTATCAATATTGAAGTCGTTGATGTCTTGGCTCCGGTGTTTTCGGAAGTAGGCGTTATCCAAGCGGTCTATCCAAATGTATATACTCCTGAAGATATTAGATTGATGATGATGGCGAGCGACAATTACGACGGAGATGTTTCAACAAGCATTACTTTGGTAAACGACAATTATAGTTTAAATGCAAATGTAGTAGGCACCTATACTATGGAATTTACAGTCACAGATTCCAGCGGTAATTCAGTCAATAGAATTCAAGAAATTCAAGTAATAGATAATGAAGGACCTGTGATAAGCGGAACAGACAACATATCAGTAGGTTATGATCAGACTTTGACGGTTTCTTTGGTTAAAGCCGAATTAAGCGCGATTGATAACTACGATGAGAGCTCTTCGCTTGAAATAATATTGGAATCCGATAATTACACTTCCAACAAAAATACACTCGGAAGTTATTCCATGAGGTTCTCCGTAACCGATTCTTCAGGCAATAAGACAACTAAGACTCTTACCATCAATGTCATCGACGCTGTCGGTCCAATGGTCTATCTCAACAGTTCAATTATCCAGGTGTATTCGGATACGTTTTTGTCATTGCCTGATTTTGCTAAATTATTGGTAAAAACCAATGAATTGGATAAGGAGCAAGATTATTTCATTACCATCAGATATGATTCTTATACCAATTTTTCCACAAAACCTGGAACCTATCATATGTATCTTGATTTTATGGACGGATACGGTAATACAATTTCAAAAGATTTTCAAATAAACGTCATTGACAAGAGTTTTGATTTTCTTTACATTCATGAAGATTTTATAGACGTTCCACTGCCAAAACTTTCTCCGTTGGCGATTATTTCCATCTCAATAGGCGGAGTTACAGCATTATCATCTGCGGGAATAATCATTTACAAGTTACTAAAAAAGAAAACATCAATTTAGTAGATTAAAGGGATTTCTAGTCCCTTTATTCTCATTTTAAACTTGCTTTAACAATTGACTTCTTGACTGACTTGAGTTATTATTAAACTACTTGAAAATGCTAGGAGTCAAACATGAAAAAAACCTTGATATTACCGATAATTCTAATAGTTGCATTTCTTTTTATCGCTACTTTCGTCGATTTTGACGATCAAAGTGGTTTGCCTGACGGGAAAAATTACGTCGACAGTTCCAATCTATATGCCAAAGAAGGATATATATACACAACAAAGCCGATGGTTGCCAAAGGTGAGACAAG
>JAQVFZ010000134.1 GCA_028697025.1 Candidatus Izemoplasmatales bacterium
ATCACTCATCTTGAATACATTTGGATCTATTGGAGATCAACCTCTCATGTTAAAACTTAAAGTGGTTGGTACAGGAAGTAATGCACGTATTTTGTTTAGATTCGTTGAAACATCATATGAAATATGGGCATACAGTTTTATTGATGATTTTGTTGGAGTTAAAGAATTCTATGTAGCAACTTCAGAATTTATTTGTGTCTATAATAAACAAGATAATCAAATCGATTTTCAAGGGATTGCATCGATTGAAATAACGATTGAAAGTTATCAAGCAGTCAATATTGGTTTTATTGATGCTATGTTTATTGAAGTAGAAAGACAAGAACCCATAAACTTTGTAATCGATAATGTTGTTATTGATGAAAATGGCATCAGATTAACATTTAATGAATCTCTTTTTGTTAATCAATATGAGATCACTATATCAGCCGATGGTATCAATTACAACAACCCCATCGAAACTCTTACAACAACAGAAAATGACATAACATTTGAACTAGATGAAGCTTACGAAACAGGTGTTCCGTATTATGTTAAAGTTCTAGCTAAAAATGAGATTGGTGAAAAACTTGCATCTAATAGCGGATTTGTCTTCTATATTGAATCTGACGATGTCTTAATTATTAATAACTTTGATTTTGTTGATCAGGCAAGTCTGTTAGCTTATGCAAGCTCAAATATGGCTGTTCATCAAGGTCTTCAACTTGATCTTGCTGAACGTGGTATTGAAATCACGAGCTTAGGACAGGGGTGGCAAAACTTTATCTTTAAGTTCGAAAAAGGAATTAATAAAGATTTTACCCAACTCAAATTCTATGCTGATTTTACAGGCTATCAAGGACAAGTTGTCATTGAACTTGTTGATCAGTATTATGGGATATTTGCTTACACTTTAGATATTTCAACCATCAAAGAAGGCGAATTTATCATCGATCTCGATAGTTTTCTCAATAAATCAGGAGGTGCAGCGTTTGATGGTCGTGATCTAATCTGGATAGGATTCAATTTCAACGATACAATAGGTGGTATAATATATTTTGATGACTGTCAGTTACTCAAGTAACTAATATTGAAACGTATCAAACCAAAAAGAGGTCTATGAATGAGTAAAAAAGTAAGTATGGATGAAATTGCTAAATTATGTCATGTCAGTAAAGTCACGGTTTCTAAAGCTTTAAATGATAAAGAAGGCGTGAGCGAATCACTTCGTCAGTTAATCAAAGATAAAGCAAATGAACTTGGCTACTACATGAACTCTGCAGCAAAAAGTCTAAAACTAAATAAAAACTTTAATATAGGTGTGATCATTCCTATGAAATTTATTGGCGGCGGCTCTTCCTATTACTTTGAAACCTATACAAAACTTGTTGTTGAACTGACTCAACAAGGATACTCTGTCCTTCTGGAAATTTTAAATGAAGTTGATGAAGCCAATCACGTACTCCCGGAAATGTATAAAAACGGGAAGATTGATGGTCTCATGATTATGGGACAATTGAGCGATGATTACTTAAAGTGTTTTGAAAATGCACATCTGCCAATCCTTTTATTTGATTTTTACTCATATAATATCGATATCGATAGTGTTGTCATCGATAACTTTACATCTGGATATAAGGCGGCTGACTATCTTGTTAAAAGAGGCCATAAGCACATTGGATTTGTTGGTAATATTTATGCCACTAGTTCGATCCAAGATCGTTATTTAGGTTACTGTCGTGCGTTATTAGGACATCATCTAACACTTAACCCTAATTATATTGTCAGTGATCGTGATGATAAGGGAAAGTTTAAACCCTTCATCATGCCTGATGAAATGCCTACAGCATTTGTATGTAATAACGATCAAATCGCGTATGAGTTCATTCAGAAGTTAAAGCAGATGAATTATCAAGTCCCTGAAGATGTATCAATCATAACCTTTGATAATACCTTTTATTCACAAAAATCAAATCCTCAAATAACGACTCTTTGCGTTGATACGGATAAAATGGTTCATGCTGCAGTTAAAACCATACTACAAAAAATGAATAAAGAATCACGCTATCACAAGGTTTTCATACAATCAAGCCTTGTTGAAAGAGACTCTGTTAAACACATATAAAAGATATAGAACATTATTAAAATTTTGAGAACGATAATAGAACTTAGACGAAAATATCTTATTTCGTTTTGATGAGTCCGTGCGATAAAAAAGTGTATATTATGACAATAAACAAAGGTCACCTTACACATGTTATTTAGGTTCAATACATATTAAAATGTACCCTATAAAATCTAGGGTGCTCTTTTTTAGTAGTCAATTTTATAGGGTACACATTATATAGTATTAGATCTTTTTATTCAATTCATACTTTTGGTGAAATTGGATTCAACTAAATGTTTCCATCAAGAGAAACATTTTGAAGTAGAACTTCTTTGTTTGTTCCGTAAAAGACATCGTTGTGACCGGATATATTATTGAAAAGATTATCAAGATAATCCCAAAGTTGATCAACATCTGCTTCATAACTATGTCCCCAAAGATAAAGAATTTGTGGTTCATCACCTTCGTAAGCAAAAAATTGATTGATGATTTCATCAAGCTTTGGATCGTTATGATGACATGTTGGTTTAAATCGTAAAAGATCTGTTTGTTGAATGGTTTGATAACTTGATTCAACAGTTCTTGCATACTTTAATCCTGATGCTTTAACACAGTCAACCACACGATCATCATAACTACCATAAGGATATGCCATTCCCACCGGTTTTTGCTTAAAAATGTGATCGATGTTTGTGATATCATCAACAATTTCTTTTTCAATCTCTCTGTCAGATAGATTTGTTAAGAATGGATGTGTAACTGTATGAACAGCAATTTCATGACCATGATAAAGTGAAATCATGTCTTCAAAAGACAGATGTTCGATATGATGTCCTTCGATGAAAAAGTCAAATGAAGAATCAGATAATCCCGTGTTTATATTAAAAGTTGCTTTCAAATGGTACTTGTTTAGAAGTTGTATTAATCGAATGTCTTGTTTGATTCCATCATCATAGCTTAGGGTAATCGCTTTTTTATATTTATTTTGCCACATGGTTTACTCCTTATGTTGTCATTGTATATATTATACAACCTACAAGTACGTTTTATAACATAACATGATACAATCTTTATGGAAAGAAGGTATATGATGAAAAAGGTAAGAATAGGCGTCCTTGGCATCGGTCGAGGTTACTCAATGATCAACTACACAAAATTAGCCAATCACGCACAACTGGTTGCTGTATGTGACTTTTATGAAAAAGGATTAATGGAATTAAAACAAAACCTAAATGATCCAAATATCAGCTACTATCATTCTTTTGATGATTTTTTAAATCATCCCATGGATGCTGTTGTCTTAGCAAATTATGCAACTGAACATGCACCCTTTGCTATCAAAGCTATGAAAAAAGGACTCCATGTATTC
>JAQVFZ010000135.1 GCA_028697025.1 Candidatus Izemoplasmatales bacterium
ACATTACAAAGAAGTGATTGAAAGTCAATTCTCACGCAATGACGGATATGTTTCCACTAAACTCATTTACAATTATAGAATGGCTTTATACTATAAAACCATCAATGATGAACTGGAAATGGACAAATGCTTGGCTAAAGTCATAGCTAACGGCAAAGAACATCATACAGCCATTCAGGCAAGGAAATTATTCAAGAACAATGTCAATATCGAAGATTATGTGTTTGTTGAAGAAGTTGACGTTGAAGAAACCGATGATAATGCTGAACAAGAATTGATTGAAACAGAAATTAAAGAACAAGATGAAATCGAAGAAGTAGAAAAAGTTGAAGAAAAAGACGACGAAGATTTATTTAAATAATGAAAATAGCGCTGAATTCAGCGCTATTATTTTTTATCTATTTTTCATTTGCGGGAATAACAAGACGTCCCTAATTGATTTGGAGTCAGTAAGCAACATGACCAAACGATCAATTCCAATACCGATACCACCAGTTGGCGGCATGCCGTATTCCAAAGCTTCAACGAAATCAGTATCCATTTCATTGGCCTCTTCATTACCGAGGTCTTTTTCTTTGATTTGGTTTTCGAATCTTTCCAATTGATCGATTGGATCGTTAAGTTCGGTATAGGCATTTGCATATTCGCTGCCATTGATGAAAAGTTCAAATCTTTGGGTGAATCTTTCGTCGTTAGGATCTTTTTTTGTCAACGGCGAAATTTCGATTGGATGTCCGTAAACGAAGGTCGGTTGGATCAAATCGGCTTCACAATAATGTTCGAAGAACAAATTGACGATATGGCCGACGCCATAAAGATGTTTTTCAACTACCAAATGATGTTCCTTAGCTAATTTTTTAGCCAGTTCAAAATCATGGATTTCAAAGAAATTAATGCCGGTTTTCTCTTTGATCAAGTCGACCATATGAGCTTTTCTCCAACCTTTAGCCAGGTTGATTTCCTTGCCGTCATATTGGATGGTCGTGGTACCGCAAACCTTGTTTGCCAAATGGGCGATCAAGTCTTCGCTCAAATCCATCATGCCTTGTAAATCGGAATAAGCCAAATAGAGCTCTATCGTGGTGAATTCCGGATTGTGAAGACGGTCGATACCTTCATTTCTGAATAATCTGCCGATTTCATAAACACCGTCAAAACCGCCGATTATGCATCTTTTCAAATGCAATTCAGTTGCGATTCTTAAGTAAAATGGCATATTTAAGGTATTGTGATGGGTTATGAATGGTCTGGCATTTGCACCGCCAAGAATTGGTTGCAATACCGGTGTTTCCACTTCAAAATAACCTAAATTATCTAGATAATCTCGCATTTCCTTGATTATTCTCGATCTTTTGATAAATGTTTCTCTACTGTCTTGATTCATGATCAAATCAACATAACGGCGACGGTAAATTTCTTCTTTATCAGTCAAGCCATGGAATTTCTCCGGTAATGGGCGCAAAGCTTTGGTCAGGTGGGTATATTTATCCACTTTTAAAGACAATTCACCGGTATTGGTAATCATTGCGGTCCCGCTGACACCAATGATATCGCCGATATCGCCTTTTTTGAAAATCTCATAAGCTTCTTCGCCGATTGCGTCAACCTTGATATACAGTTGCAAGAGACCGTGTTGGTCTTGGATGTGAACGAAGCCTGCTTTACCCTTGACCCTTCTGGTCATGATTCTGCCGGCAATCTTGACTTCTTTAGGATTTTCCATTTCATGAAGTTCTTCTTTAGTGAATGGGGAAAATTCATCCTTGAAAGTTTTGGTATTATGGGTGCGGTCAAAACGAGAACCGAAAGGATCGATTCCCAGTTCTCTTAAGTTTTCCGCCTTTTCTCTTCTGACAATTTCTTGTTCGGTATATTTGTTTTCCATTTAATTCTATCCTTCCTGGTATTCACCGGCAGCTTTGAGCAATTCCAGATTCTCATACATGACGGTTACATAATTTTTTCCTAAATTCACATCATCTTTAGTGATTGATTGTAAAATATTGAATTCTACTTTGATTGGCCCTAGGCCAAGCAAGGTCAACTCGCTAAAGACTGCATTTGAAAGAGGAGAAGTAGTGTATTTTTCATAGATGATATATCTGATTTCATGATATACCGCCTCCGATACGACTTCCTCTTTTTGTTGGGTGGTGAATTGATCGCTCTCTTCATGATATCCTGGAGATATCGGCATATAATGCAAACCATAATCATGTAGCAAGTAACCATAAAGATTGGTTGAAGTCATTACCGGTTTGGTCAGTTTGCTGATAGCAGCGGCATATTCGTCATGAAGTTCGCTAAGCAAAGCTACCAGACTCATATAATTTTCAGTTAAAGTGGTTTCTTCTTCGGGATATGCCAAAATCAATTTATCATAAACAAGTTCTGATACCTCTAAAATCTTGAGTGGAGAAATCCAAAAATGGGGATCAACACCCAAAGCAGTAGTGTTAAGTGGTTCGCTTTCTTCAGTATGTTCATCTTCGTGATCATGTTCATGAATCAATCCGGGGATAAACTCGATATAATCGGTTTCCAATTCTATTTTTATCAATTGGACGTCTTTGTTTATAAAAATACTGTCGATTTGATAATCGATGTAATAATCATAATTGGCACCAACATAGAACAAGTAAGTTGCTTCAGTCATCGCAATAATTTCTTTTGGCGACCAATCTACCGAACTTTCATGAGAAGTCACTCCCGGTACAATCCCAACAGTATAGTCGGTATCCTTCAATATTTCTTCAGCGACATATTTAAGCGGATAAACCGTTACGTAAATGTCATGGGATTGATTGCTTACTCCGCAAGCACTCATTATAATTATCGCACTTAGCAATAAAAATGATAAAATCAATTTTTTCATATCTTGTCAACTCCATTCAATAATTATAACTAAATCATTATCGCAAATCAATTGATATCGGCGATAATTTCATACATCGACTCAGCACTTTCTTTTTTAACATATTCAGGCGTTGCCAAAACTCTGACCTTCAATTCTTTTCCGCCATAGGAAATTACCAGAATATCATTTTCCTTAACTTCTGTTCCTGGTTTGGCAACTCTGCCGTTGATCAGGATTCTCTGGTTTTTACTGACTTCTTTGGCAATCGTCCTTCTTTTGAAAATACGCGATATTTTTAAATATTTATCTAATCTCATGGTGATCTCCTTTAAAAATAGAGGGATACATTTTAAAGTATCCCATCAATTTGTCTTAAAGTTTGGTATTTTCTTCTTGAGAGGTGTTATTTGGTTCTTCAGGTTTAGTTTCTTGATGTAATTCACCAGCTAAGACATCGTCCCAACGAGATAATTTATTTGTTTCAACAATTTCGTCAATATCCTCTTTAGTCAACGTTTCAACTTCCAACAGATAATGAGCGATGGTTTTTAATAGGTCAATATTGGTTTCAATGACTTCCTTAGCTTTTTCGTAACA
>JAQVFZ010000018.1 GCA_028697025.1 Candidatus Izemoplasmatales bacterium
GAATTTCTTGTCTCAATAGATAATTTTTTGTTGATGAAGACATCTTTGAGTTTTTTTGTTCCGGATTTAGTTTTTAGATTATCACCATTCATCCGATTCCTTACGGTTATAGGAAAGACTAAATCTAGATTATTATAACATATTTTATATATAAAACCATTATTTTTGTTTGGATTTTTTGTGATGGAAACCAAATAACCGTTAGGAAGTTTTATTTCCTTAAAACCATCAATTACAAAGTAGTATTCTTCGAATACCAAAGCCTTAGTTCTGAATTTCAATATGTCATAACTTTTATAGACGTATAATTGGTTTTCGATTTCAAATTGAACTTGTGGTTTTGGGTTGTTTGCAAGTTTCAGAATATCGACAAAATTCTGATAGGAAAGTTCTATTTTGTTGTCGGTAAGCAAATTTATTATCTTTTTGACAACCTCAATTTGGATGATCAGCGGTTGTTTCAACAATTCTTTAACCGACAATTCAAAACCATCATCAAATTCGCTGTTTTTGACAATTTTTTCACTCAAACTATCGATCAAGTCATAAGCCATAGTTTGATAGATAGAAAATTGGTTGATTTTTTCTAAATATTTAGGATTTTCTTCTTCAAGCAGCGGCAAGACATGATGTCTAAACCGATTTCTTGTGTAATCGTCTTCCAGATTGGTTGGATCATTGATATAAGGAACTAAGTTCGCTTGTTGATAGATTTCAATGTCTTTGCGGCTAATATTAAGCAGCGGTCTGACAATTTGCAAATCTTGATAGTAATTGCTTCTTAAAATTCCTCGGTAACCCTCGAAAGAACTGCCTCTGGTAAGACGCATCAGAATTGTTTCGGCATTATCGTTGGCATTATGTGCAAGCAATACTTTCTTGATCTTATGTTCTTTGGCAATACGCAAGAAAAAGTCATATCTTTTTTTATGAGCGTAATCATGGAAATTATTATCGTCGTTCGCCTCCAAGCTTTCAACGAAACAAGGAATAGAATATTCCTCGGCCATTTCCACGACAAAATCTCGGTCATCTTTGCTGGAAGGCCGTTTTTGATGATCGACATGGGCAATATATAGTTTAAGTTGCATTTTATTTTTTAATTTATTCACTATGTCCAGCATCACCATGGAATCAATGCCGCCACTTACGGCTAAAAGTAGTGAATCATGGTTTTCAATCAGATCGATACCGAAATTTTTAATCATGGTTAATATCTCCTAAAATAATAAATGAGCACAGAAATTGATAATCTCTATGCTCAAATATATAAAATAAAAGAGAAAATTTGATTGCATAAATAGAATATCAAATCTATGTGATAGTTTTATGTAGTTTTTAACTAAAATAAAAATATTTTTAAATTATTGTTTTTTTGTTATAATAAGTCGTAATAGAGGTGAATAAATGAAACTGATTCTTGCCAGTCAATCTCCTAGAAGACTTGAGTTGATTAAGTTGTTGGATATGGAATATGAAGCGATATCGCCAAATATTGAAGAAATACATGATCTTAGTCTAACCCATGAGGAATTGGTCACTGACTTAGCTTTTCAAAAAGCCTTGGCCGTGTTCAAAACTCATAAAGACGATTTGGTCTTGGGTTTTGATACCTTAGTAATTATTGACGATCTAATTCTCGGTAAACCAAAATCGGAAGAAGAAGCAAGATATTTTTTGCAGATCCTTTCCGGAAAGACACATAGAGTTCTAACTGGTTGTGCTATCATCAAAAAAGGTTACTCCCGGTCATTTTATACTGAGTCAAAAGTTACTTTCTGGGATTTATCGGAAGAAGAAATAGACGATTATATCAAAACCAAAGAACCTTTGGACAAAGCGGGTGCCTATGGAATTCAAGACCATGGAGCGCGATTCGTCAAAGCCATCTCCGGAGATTATTTTACCATAGTCGGTTTTCCGGTCTCAAAAATCTATCAAGAGTTAAAAAGAGTTATTAAAGGCTGATTTCAGCCTTTTTTACTTCCTCAGAGACTGCTGTAGCAATAACATCGACAACATCCTTGTCGAAGATGTTTGGCAAAATATTGTCTACATTCAAATCTTTATCCTTGACCATTTTACTCAAAGCCATACAGGCGGCAAGTTTCATTTCATCAGTAATTGACTTAGCTCTGGATTTCAAAGCACCTTTCATCAAACCCGGAAAAACCAATACGTTGTTGATTTGATTGTTGAAATCGCTTCTGCCTGAACCGACAACTTTTGCACCGGCTTTTTTAGCTAGATGCGGATCTATTTCCGGTTCCGGATTAGCCAAAGCGAAGACGATGCTTTCAGAGTTCATATTACGCACCATTGTTTCGGTAAGAATATTTTTGGCGGACACGCCAATAAATACATCTTTTTCTTTAATCAATTCATCCAAGTTTGAATATTCATCGCCGGATATGATTAATCTTCTATCGATAAGATCTTTGACAACTTCGTCATAAAGGTGATAATTGCTCTTCTTTACAACACCTAGAATGTTATAATTATATATTTTTTTAGCACCCAATATATTCAATAGTTTAATAATCGCTGACCCGGCAGCGCCACTGCCGCTAACGACAATTTTAACTTTTGCGATATCTTTTTTAACAACTTTCAAGGCGTTCAGCAAAGCTGCGCTGACAACAATCGCTGTTCCGTGTTGATCGTCGTGAAACACGGGAATCGACAATGTTTCCTGTAGGATATTTTCGATGTAAACGCACTTTGGCGCTTGAATATCTTCCAACATGATGGCGGCATAATTTGGCGCAATATATTTGACGGTTTTTATAATCTCTTCGGAATCATATGTGTCGAGACAGATCGGAACTGCTTGAATGCCAGAAAATTTATACAACAAGGCAGACTTTCCTTCCATAACCGGCAAAGCGGCTTCCGGTCCGATTTTACCCAGCCCCAAGACCGCTGATCCGTCACTTACAATAGCGACAGTTTTGCCTTTGGTGGTGTACTTAAAAGCTAAACTTTTATCTTTGGCTATCTCTTCACAGGGAATTGCAACACCGGGCGTATAGGCTAATGACAAATCTTCTCTGTCATCTAATTCTACATTGGGTACTATATCCAACTTCCCGCCATTTTTCATATGTAAAGCTAAAACTTTTTCCTTGAAATCGTCCACAACATTCACACTTACCCTATCTATTGTCAGAGCTTGTCATAATAAAACTTAATTACATTGTTATTATATCATTTTTCCAAAATAATTTGCATTGTCATTCGTGTAATAGCCAGTAAAATGATACTAAAAAAGACTTCTTAAACCCAAATATTGGCCACTTATTACTTTTTTTAACTTCAATGTAATTTTTCTTGCATTTTTTTTGGCTATTTGTTATAATACTTTTGCTTGTAATGAACTTACTATGAACAATAGAGCATTCATGGCAGAAGGAGAAATGATATGAAAAAGAATATCCACCCAGCATATCATAACGTTACAGTAACTTGCAGTACTTGTGGAAATACATTTGAAACGGGTTCGACAAACAAGAGCATCAAGGTTGACACATGCTCAAATTGCCATCCTTTCTACACAGGTAAACAAAAGTATACTGTAGCCGCTGGTCGAATTGACAAATTCAACAAAAAGTACAATATCGCTGAAGAACAAGAAGAAAAATAATAAGATAAATAAAGCCAAAATCGATTGGCTTTTTTTATTGCTTTTTGTATAATTAAGATATCAAATTTTAATTAAGGAGAGACCAATGTACCTAAATCAAAAAGACGGTTGGATTGAAGTAATCACCGGACCGATGTTTGCTGGAAAAACCGAAGAATTAATCAGAAGAGTAAAACGCCTGGAATACGCCAAACAAAACATTCTGGTTTTCAAACCAGTTATTGATAATCGTTATGCCGACAATGAAGTTGTCAGCCATAACCACAATCGCACCAAATCCATCAATATCACTAAAGCCCACGAAATCATCCAATATGTTGATGAAAAAACCAATGTAGTCGCAATTGATGAAATCCAATTTCTTGATGAAGAAGCTGTGGACATTTGCGAATATTTAGCTGACAAAGGCATTAGAGTCATCGTCAGCGGCTTGGACCGTAATTTTAGGGGAGAACCATTCTCTTTTATGCCTAAATTATTGGCCTTGGCAGAATATGTCACCAAATTATCGGCTATCTGCGTTAAATGTCACACGCCAGCGACAAGAACCCAAAGAATTATTAACAATCGTCCAGCAAATTATGACGACCCAATCATTTTGGTTGGGGAAAAAGACTCTTACGAAGCGAGATGCAGAGAGTGCCACGAAGTGCCGAATAAACCCAAAAAGTTTGAATTCCTAAAATGACAAAAGATGAATTGTTTATGCTTGAAGCCTTAAAAGAAGCTAAGGAAGCTTTCGAAAAAGATGAAATTCCTGTCGGCTGTGTAATAGTCAAAAATGATGAAATCATCGCCAGATCGCACAATCTAAAAGAAAGCAACCAAAACGTCTTGCACCATGCCGAAATCATTGCCATCAACATAGCCTGCCAAACGCTTAATTCCTGGAGGTTGGATGATTGCGATATTTATGTTACCTTGGAGCCTTGCTTGATGTGCATTGGCGCTATCGCTTCAGCTAGATTCAAAAGATTGATTTATGGGCCTAGAGACGTAAAATATGAATCTTTGGATAAAATCCTCGCAGAGTATCTCAAAAACTTCAATCATCAAGTTGAAGTGGTGCCAAATGTCCTTGAAAAAGAATCGGATGATTTGTTAAAAAGCTTTTTTAAAAAATTACGCAACAAAAGTTGAAAGAGACGATTGCAACCCTTGATTTATTTTGTTATAATCTTAAAGAGCTCACTAAAAAAAGGGTTCTCCGTCGGGAGAGCCCTTTTATCTTTTTGGAGGATAATATCATGAGAGAAACAAAATATATATTCATAACCGGCGGTGTTGTGTCATCTTTAGGCAAAGGAATAGCAGCCGCCTCACTTGGCAGATTACTTAAAAACAGAGGACTCAAAGTGTTCATGCTCAAATTTGATCCTTACATCAACGTTGATCCAGGCACGATGTCTCCATACCAACATGGAGAAGTTTTTGTGACCGCTGACGGTGGCGAAACTGATTTGGATTTAGGTCATTATGAAAGATTTATTGATGAAAATCTCTCAAAAAACTCCTCTATCACTACAGGGAAAATTTATCAATCAGTTATAAACAAGGAAAGAAGAGGAGATTATCAAGGTGCAACCGTTCAGGTAATTCCCCATATTACCAATGAAATAAAAGGACGTTTGATTCAATTGGCTAAACAATATGATTGCGACGTTTTAATTACGGAAATCGGCGGGACAGTCGGCGATATCGAATCACTGCCTTTTATTGAAGCAATTAGGCAAATGAGAAGAGATCTTGGCCAAGAAAGAACTTTGTATGTACACAATACCCTAGTTCCTTATTTAGAGACTACTGGTGAATTAAAAACCAAACCAACTCAGCACAGTGTCAAAGAGTTGCGGTCTTTAGGCATAACTCCAGATATTATTATCTTGAGAACTGAAAAACCTATTTCCCTAGATATCAGAGAAAAAGTCGCCCTATTCTGTGACGTTAAAAAAGAAGCTGTTATCGAATGCATCGATGTTGATATCCTATACAAAGTAATTGTGAATTTAAAACGTGAAGGATTGGATAACTTAGTTTGCGAACAACTAAAACTACCAAATAATGAGGCGAACATCACTGTATTTACTGATTTAATCGAAAAAATTAAAACCCTATCAAAAAGAGTAAGAATTGCTCTTGTCGGTAAATATGTTACTTTAAGAGATGCCTATCTTTCGGTATCGGAAGCTTTGAAACACGCAGGATATCATACGGACACTGAAGTTGAAATAGAATGGATCAATTCCGCAATATTGACCAAAGATAACATTCAAGATTTATTTTTGAATGTCGATGGAATTATAGTTCCTGGAGGATTTGGTAAAAGAGGCATCGAAGGAATGATTTTAGCGATAGAATATGCTCGTAACCATAAAATTCCATTTTTTGGTTTATGTTTAGGAATGCAGCTAGCAGCAATTGAATTTGCTCGTAATGTTTGCGGATTAACAGACGCTAATTCCACTGAATTTAATCCAACAACCAATAATAAAATCATTGATTATATGCCAGAACAGTACCAAGGAATCAATTTGGGCGGTACCTTAAGATTGGGTAACTATGAATGCGTCTTGCAGGAAGACTCACTAGCAAAAAAAGCCTACAATAGTGACATTATTTTTGAACGTCATCGCCATCGCTATGAATTCAACAATCACTTCAAAGAAATGTTTAAAGAAAAAGGTTTGGTTTTTTCCGGAATCAATCCTTTGATTGATGTCGTCGAAATAATTGAACTTAAAAATCATCCATTTTATATCGCTGTACAGTTCCATCCGGAATTTTTATCTCGCCCAGACAAACCGCATCCTCTGTTCAAGGAATTCATTGTTCAATCAGGGAATAAAAACGTTCGTCCAGATAAAATAAATTGAAAAAACATTATTATATGTTATAATAAATAAGGAATCTCAAATGAAGCATCTTCACTCAATAGATGCCCACGAATTAGGTCAGGTCTTGACCGAAGCAGCCTTAAGTAAGGTGTTTATGTGGGTGGAGATGCTTGGTTTGAGATTCTTTTGATAATGAGAGGTAAAGAAAATGGCTCTGATATTTTTAGATTTGGACAATACGTTGTTATATCAAGGAAGACCCGCCCAAGGCGTTAAAGAAACGATTGATCTTTTGAAGAAAAATAATCATATAGTTGTTATCGCTACAGGTAGAAATCCCAATTTAATCTATGGCATCGATCAAGAGTTGGGAATTGACAATATGGTAATGGCTAATGGCGGAATTGTCATATTTGACAACAAGATAATTAGAGAAAACTATATCGACAATTCCGTCATCAAAAGAATGATGGAACAAGCCGATAAGGAAAAGTTCGATTTGGTAATTGAATATCTCGATGAATATATTTCATATCGTAAGGATACTACGGCTTCCGATGATTTCTCACGAAACTATAATTTGGACATCGCTAGATTGGATCATACATATTATCCAAACAGATATGTTTTTGCGATGGTAATGTTCGAAGATGAAGTGGTTAATAAAATGCGACCGCTCTTTCCTGAACTTCAGTTCAACAAATCATCTCAGTACGGTTACGACGTGAATCCTGCCGGCAACCTGAAAGCTGACGGCATAAAAGCCGTTATCGATTATTTAAACTATCCACTGGACGAAGTTTACGCAGCCGGTGATAATTTTAATGACATTTTAATGTTAAAATCAGTAAAACACGGTATTGCCATGGGCAATGCCGTAGATGAACTTAAAGAAATAGCGGAATTTGTCACTACTGATGTCAATGATTTTGGCATTTATAATGCCATGAAGCATTATAATTTGATTTAACCCTGAAAGAAAGTGATTTTATGTTCGACGCAATTGTGGTCGGTGGAGGTCATGCCGGAGTAGAAGCGGCATTGGCATTGGCCAGACTCAACAAGAAAACAATGTTGGTGACCGGAAACCTGAAAATGGTTTCCTTTCTGCCTTGCAATCCTTCAATCGGCGGACCTGCAAAAGGCACTTTAGTCAGAGAAATAGATGCTTTGGGTGGAGAAATGGGTAAAAACGCCGATAAAACATGTCTACAGATGAAAATGCTCAACCGCAGTAAAGGACCGGCAGTAAGAGCTTTGAGAGCACAATCGGACAAATTGGAATATCCAAGAGAAATGTTGAAAACATTGGAAAAAACCAATAATCTAACCCTTAAAGAAGCCTATGTAAAGTCTTTGATTGTTGATGATAATAAAGTTTCTGGAATAATTCTAGAGGATGAAACATTAATCAAAGCACAAATAGTCATCATTACCACCGGTACCTTCATGGAAGGAAGAATCCTCGTAGGCAGTACGGCTTATTCAAGCGGCCCCGACAAACAAAAAGCTTCAGTTGGTTTAAGTAAAAATTTAAGAGAGATTGGACACAGAACTTTTAGACTTAAAACCGGAACTCCGCCAAGAATCAAAAGAGACAGCATCGATTTTACAAAAATGGAACTTTCCCCAGGAGACGGTTTCATTCATCGTTTCAGTTTCGAAGAAGAACACTTGAGAGTATTGGATAAAGAATGGCCATGCTATTTGATTCATACTGCGCCGGTCACACATGAAATAATCTATAGCAATCTCAATAAATCTGCCATGTATAGCGGCTTGGTCGAAGGAGTTGGCCCAAGGTATTGCCCTTCAATCGAAGATAAACTAGTTCGTTTCAAGGACAAGTCGCGCCATCAACTATTCATCGAGCCGGAATCGGCTTCTTTGGATGAAGTCTATCTTCAAGGTTTTTCCACATCGATGCCTCATGACATCCAAGAAAAGATGGTAAAATCTCTTCCCGGTCTGGAAAACGCCATAATCGCCAAATATGCTTATGCAATTGAATATGACGCTATTGATGCCAAGGATCTCTGGCCGACATTGGAATCAAAAATAATCACAAACCTCTTTTTTGCCGGTCAAGTCAATGGTACCAGCGGTTATGAAGAAGCCGCCGCCCAAGGGTTGATGGCCGGAATCAATGCCAGTTTGAAACTCGACAATAAAGACCCGTTGATTTTAAGAAGAGATGAAGCTTATATCGGTGTCTTGATTGATGATTTGGTCACAAAAGGCACCAACGAACCATATCGCATGTTGACTTCAAGAGCCGAATTCAGGCTTTTGCTGAGACACGACAATGCTGATTTACGCTTAAGTGATTATGGGAAAAAAATCGGTTTGATAAGTGACGAACGCTACCAGAAATTTACTCACAAAAGAAATCTAATCTACACTGAATTAGAATACTTGAAAAAAGAATTCATTACTCCTAATAAAGAAATTTCCGTCTACTTTGAGGAAAAAGGATATTCTTTGCCTAAAGGCAGAGTATCCCTTATGGAAATCTTAAAAAGACCGGAAATTACCTATGATGATATTGCAAGAATTGACAAAAGACAAATCATTCTTCCGGAAGAAGTAAAAGAACAAGTAGAAATCAATATTAAATATGCTGGCTATATCGAAAAGAGCATTAAAGAAGCCGAAAAACTTAAAAAAGAGAACAACATCAAGATTCCTAACGATATTGATTATGATAAAGTTCATAACTTGGCTTTGGAAGCTAGAGCTAAGTTAAACAAAATCAGACCTCTCACAATCTCCCAAGCCACAAGAATCTCCGGTGTAAACCCCGCAGATATCCAAATGCTTTTACTTTACTTAAAGACTTATGAAACATAAGTTTCATGAAATATATGACAAATGAATTCGAATTGTGATAGAATATAGACAACTTGAGGGAGCGAAATATGGAACCAACTATCTTGAAATTCGATCAAACTCTCTGGGATATGCTAAAAGATCCCAGTTTTTCTCTTTATTTCCGCGAATTAATCGCTAAGAACAAAGTGATGAACCTCACGAATATAGTAGAGGAATCAGACGTTTACGAAAAACATTTCTATGATTCCATCATCCTGAATAAAGTATTTGATCTAAAAGACAAAACCTTACTGGATATAGGTGCCGGAGCTGGTTTTCCTTCATTGCCATTGAAGATAGTAGAACCAAAACTTAATGTCATGGTCGTTGATTCCTTGAATAAAAGGATTGAATTCTTAAGAACAATGAGAAATCTCTTGGCAATTGACAATTACGAATTGAAACATCAAAGAGCTGAAGAAATGGACAAATCGAAACTTTATGATTTAGTCACAGCGAGAGCGGTCGCCCGCCTTAATGTATTGAGTGAATTATCTTTACCCTATGTCAAACTGAATGGTTATTTTATTGCTTACAAATCAATAAATTATCAAGAGGAGTTAATAGAAGCGAAAAATGCAATAAACGCATTGGGCGGAAAACTGGAAAAAATCATTGTTTACGAAATCAATAATGATTTGAAACATGCATTGTTAGTGATCAAGAAAATCAAAAAAACCCCGGATATCTATCCCAGAGCATACACTAAAATCAAAAAATCACCTTTATAAGGGAGTCAATTTTTCGTGAAAAAGAATTATTTCGTTTTTCCTGAAACCGAACATTACCGTGAATATCTCGGATTCAGACATTTGCGCGGACAAAACGCTTTGGTTTCTTTAGCCATTTTTTTGATGATGGCCTTAACAATAATATATATGGTTTTATCCGATTATTCGATTATGCCCATAATCGGCTTTTCTGTCGGTTATTTGGTTATTCTGATCATGAATTTTGCGACTGTGGCTTATTCTCAAGAAAATTATTATTACCTTAAATTAGGTAAATACATAACTTCCATAGCTTTATTTACGATGATGATTATCACTATAATTTATTTCAAGTCACCGTCTTTTATTCCGCTGCTTTTTGTCGCATATGCCATTTGTTCCATCTATAAAGACACAAAAGTATTGCTTTGGATTACCCTTTATTTCGTTTTTGCCATCATCATGTTGATTCTTAATTTTGGCTATCTGTTTGATTTCCAAAATGTATTGGAAATCAAAGACTTGGCGATAGGATTCTTTGTGGTCTTATTCATTTTGATTCTATTGCTGTCGAGTCTGATTATTGTCAAGGAAAAAACATTTTTCTATAATAATATCTCTTATGCTAAAGAAAAGGAGTTTCGCAACCTGAATCTTTTGATGGAATTTGAAACCAGAAACAACAATTCAATAATTCACCAAAAAGATTATTACCAGGAAGCAAAAGACCTACTGTCCGCCTTCGCTGAAGACGTCAATATCAAAGACACCTTTTCGGAAAAGTTGGATTTGTTGAAGAAAATCGCAAATAATGCCGATAAGAAAATCCTTTTAAAGGAATACCCCAATTTTTCCGCAGACGATTTGGAAAAGTTGGAAGAGTTAATACTGGATAAAAACTCTAAATTGCGCCGGATAATATTGAAGCTAAAGCACACGCAAACAAAAAAATACAAGACAAGAGAAATCTTTTCAGCCACGCATTTTCAAAGCTTCAACAAGCAATCTGATAGTATTGAAGTTAAAATATTATGCTTTGTCGTCTATTATGTTGCATTAAAAAAAGGTCTGCCTGGCATGAAGCCTTTATCAAATCAAGAACTATATGACGGCTTGCTGAACACTGATCTCCATCATTTCATCGATCCGAAAATTATTAAGATTTATCGAGAAAATTTTGACGTTTTCAACACCATTGCCGATGAAATGAAATTGGGAGGTGAAGAAGCATGATTAAGTTCTTCAAAAAGATTCTTCACTCTGAATTCTTGCCAGTAAGCGAAGTGAGAAAACTTAAAGTCCACGTTGTCATGACCTTTCTTTTTATCATCACCCTGGTGACTATTCCTTTTTCATTCTTCTTGGAGTACAAACTTACCATTAAGATTGCTTCAATCGTTGTCTTTGCCCTTTTCTACATATTGTGTTTTTTATTGGTGAAATTCAATAAAATTTTTACGGCAATTCAAGTCTCAATTATTTACTCAATATTATTGATGTTGTTTTATACAAGAGGTATCAGTAGTTTCTATGCCTATATTTTCTTTTATATAACTCTGACTGTCATCATTTTTTACCAAGAAATCTACTCTTATTTCATATATGGAAGTTTAACCTTGGCGTACGGGATATATTACACCGTGAGTTTTGGATCAGGACTGATATTAGCTAATGACATTGCCGGTTCAGTATATATTTATATTGCCGGGTTGGCTATATATTATCTTGTCAGTTTCATCCAAATTTTAAATAATGAAAAATTATATGCCGATTTGAACTTGGAATGGGTCAAGATAAACAATCTCAACAGCAATTATCAGGATGAATTGTTATACCATCTTGAAGATATGAGAAACATGATGAAAAAATCACTGATCTATGAGGACCTTGAGTTTCAGAAAACCGCATTTGAACTGAGTGAATTCATCGCCGAACAAATTCTTAAGGATGGAAAACAAATCGTCAATTTGATTGATCTTTACATTTACATTCACGAAAAAGGTTTGGAAAACGTTTTAAAGAATGAGGAAATAAGTATCGCAATGAAGAAAAATGCGAACATTCTGAGCCGTTATTTATTGAATGAGAATTCTGACATGTTTTCCATGATTATCAGTTTTTATTTGAATTTTCATGAAACGGAAGAATTCAATAAAACTCGTTATGATTACAACATTTCTTCATTAAGTGATTTATCGGATGAACAAATCATCGCCTTTACATTGATTTATCTTTATTTGCAAGATGAATTGCTGGAAGAAAGTGGTTGGCATAGTATGAATTACAAAGAAAATGATCTTGAAGAATTATTTGAAAGAATTGATTTGACTGAGTTTTTCTCGGTATCAATCATTGATTTCTATCAATCAAATATCGAAACATTTAGAAAAACAAATAAAAGGAAAGGGTGAAATTTATGGCTTTAGTGCTATCAATAGCCAATCAAAAAGGTGGAGTCGGAAAAACGACTACAGCCATAAATTTAGCTAGTTCGCTAGCTGATTTAGAGAAAAAAGTCTTGCTGATAGATCTTGATTATCAAGCCAATGCGACTACTTGCATGGGCATTAATCGCGGGAGTTTTAACAAGAGCGTGTTTGATTGCTTCAAAAGAGAGGCCAGTTTTTCTGATGTGAGAATTAAAACTGCCAACCCGTTAATCGATGTGCTGCCTGCCAAGACCATGGTTGAAGGCGTTGATGAGAAAATTATCGCCGACAGCAATAGGGATTTCATTCTTTATGAGCTTTTGCAGGAATCGAAAAATGAGTATGATTATGTATTGATTGATTGTCCGCCATCACTTGGATATATCACCATAAATGCCTTGATGGCTTCCGATGGTGTGATAGTGCCGGTACAATGTGAATTTTTGGCGATGGACGGCTTGACGCAACTGCTTAACACTGTCAGACTGGTACAAACGAAAAAGAAGGTCAATCGCGAGAATTTAACGATTTACGGTGTTTTGTTGACGATGCTTGACAATCGGGTCAACTCTGGTTTTCAAATTGTCAATGAAATCAAAACCTATTTCAAAGAAAAAGTATTTCAAACTATCATCCCCCGTAATATCACCTGCAGCAACGCCACCTTCTACGGCGTTCCTGTAACCGTATATTCTCCAAAAAGCAAGTCATCCTTAAGTTATAAAAAATTGGCGAAAGAGGTGGTGACACGCGATGAATAAAGGTGAATTAATCAAACGCGGATTAAGCGATTTGATGCAAGAAAATAAAATAGCGGATTTGGAAAAAGAAGAAGTTGTCGATATAGAGATTGACAAGATATCGCCAAATCCTTTTCAACCACGTCGTCATTTTGATGAAAACTCTATGCAAGAATTGGCTGACTCCATTCGCAGCAATGGCGTGTTACAACCCATAATCGTCAAAAAAATAGCTAACGGCTATCTTTTGGTCGCGGGAGAAAGAAGATGCCGAGCTTCAAAAATCGCCGGTTTTTCGACTGTGCCTGCAATTATCAGAGATTATAACAATCAATATCTGGCGGAGCTAGCACTGCTTGAAAATATTCAAAGAGAAGATTTGACCATAGTGGAAGAAGCGGAAGCCTATCAAAACGCTATTCAATCATTGAATCTTACCCATCTGGAATTAGCCCAAAAAATCGGTAAAAGCCGTTCTTACGTCTCCAACGCTTTGGGAATTCTCACTTTGCCAAGCGAAGTATTATTGGAAATCAACCAAGGAAACATCTCCATGGGTCACGCCAGAAGCCTCTCCAAACTCAAAGATGTCGCCAGAATCAAAAAAATAGCGACCATGATTATTGAAGAGCATCTGACAGTCAGGGAAATTGAATCATTGGTCAAAAAAGAAAAAAAGAAAAAAGAAATCAAGAGAAAAACCATTTCCAATGATCTTATGAGGGAATTGAATCTGTTGAAAGACAACATGAATACGCAAATTAAACTAAAAGAACCTGTTAAAGTCACCAGCAACAAGATTGTCATCACGATTCAGGACTCAAGTGAAGCCAATGCCATTCTTAAAATAATAAAAGGTGAGAAACATGAATGAAGAAATTAAGGAAGGTAGTATTCTAGTTTTAAAAAAAGGTCATCCCTGTGGTGAGAATAAATGGGAAATAATCAGTTTTGGCACTTTGTGTAAAATTAAATGCCTAGGTTGTGAGAGAGTGGTTTTGATTGATAGGGTAGACTTGAAGAAAAGGATTAAGAAGGTATTGAAATGAAAAAATTACTAGACGACATTATCAAATTTCGTGATGAAAGAGGTTGGAGAAATCATGATACTCCCCAATCTTTAGCAAAATCGATTATAATCGAAGCAGCTGAATTATTGGAGAATTATCAATGGGAAGACACCTCGCCAAATATGGTAAATGTTGAAGAAGAATTGGCTGACGTTTTAATCTATTCTTTGGCTATGTGTTCGGATTTAGGCATGGATCCAGAAGAGATAATACGTAAAAAATTAGTTAAAAACGAAGTTAAATATCCCAAGAATTTATAATATTGGTTAAAGTCAATTATTATTTTCTTTGGAGCCTCGTCTCTATTTAGGTTTAATCAAGGTTTTTGTGAAAAAAAACGGAAAATAATAATTGACAAATAAACTGATAAATAGTAAAATATTATTCGCATTGTAAAGAGGAGTAAGGGGCCTATAGCTCAGGTGGTTAGAGCGCACGCCTGATAAGCGTGAGGTCGATGGTTCAAGTCCATTTAGGCCCACCATTCTTTTATAGGGGGTATTAGCTCAGCTGGGAGAGCGCCTGCCTTGCAAGCAGGAGGTCAGCGGTTCGATCCCGCTATACTCCACCATTAAATACGGCGGTGTAGCTCAACTGGCTAGAGCGTACGGTACATACCCGTGAGGTTGTGAGTTCAAGTCTCACCGCCGCTAC
>JAQVFZ010000136.1 GCA_028697025.1 Candidatus Izemoplasmatales bacterium
ATTAACCGTGGTACCACCTTAGTTCTAGTAAAACTAGCACTTAACTTATCTTTAACGCAAGATTTACGGAGATTGTTAATCTCACTCAAAAGCCGAATTCATTAGATTGGGATTAAATGCTCACAGCCAAAGGCATTTTTCTCTGAAATCTCAAAACCCTAATTACTACTGCTTTATCATCGTATTAACTATATTATAACAAATATCGTTACTTATGCAACCAGAAAAAATTATCTTCTCGAGGATATTGCCAAAAGTCTCAACATTTCAACATATATCCAGACAATTGTTACCATCAAACCTAAGGAAAGAATCCATCCAACTCTTTGATCAGTTCCTGAATCGACAAAATCTTTTATTCTTTGAAAGTCCAAAAGTAAGAAGAAAGCTGATAAAGCTGCAGAAATGAAAACAACGATATAATATAATTCGCCCATATTAATAAATATTGATAAGAGACTCATGATGATTACACTAATTAAGGCAACGACCATGAATGAAGCGAATTTCTGATTGACCTTGATGATATTGGTCGAAAAGAGCAACAACATGACCAAGAAAACAATAAAAGTGGTAGCTAAGGCTGTAGGAACGATTTGATTGCCATAATAAAACATATATAGGACAGAAACCATCCCCAAAACCAATCCTTCCGCCACAGCGTAAATTATGGCAGCAAAAGGAGCGAGTCTAACAGATCTTGTACCAACAATGACAGCGATGAAAGCTACTATCATTGCCCCGATTATCCAGCCAATATTGATAGTTTCAAGATTTGTCATTGTAAGGTAAGCACTGATTGCAGCAACAGACAATAAAATAATTGTCTTAATCGCCACATTGGTATAAGTTATCGGTTTGTCAGATGCAAGAGTATAACTGTTCGCTTGTCTGAAAACCGGATTTGAACTATTCATTCTCATAATAAAACCTCCTAAAAAATCTAGAATTATTATAATACAAAATTATGAAGATTATATGATGTTTGCTTAAAAATCAAAGATTGAAATTTGATTTTTATCGATCATGCCGTCAAACACACCCAACTCCTCAAGTTTTTCAAATAAAACATTAGATAATTTAGTTCTATTTTTAATGTCTTGCTTGGAAATGAATTCCTTTTCATCTCTCGCTTCTATTACGGATTGAGCCGCTTTTTCACCCATGGAATCAATCACGATAAAAGGAAGAATTAACCCTTTCTTGTCAGTATCGATAACAAAATCCTTGACTGAAGAGCGATATAAATCGATTGGTCGGAATTCAAAACCGCGTTTGACCATTTCTAAAGCCACTTCCAATACTGTTTGCAAATCTTGTTCACGATTGGTAGCTTCTTTTCCTTTGGTCTTAATTTCGTTGAGTTTGTCGATTATCGTTTTTTCACCGCCATAAAAGACATCCACGTCAAATGTCACGGCCCTTTTTGAAAAGTAGGAAGAATAAAAATAGATTGGCTGATACAATTTGAACCAAGCGATTCTCATTGCCATTAAGACATAAGCCGTCGCATGGGCTTTCGGGAACATGTATTTAATTTTTGAACATGACCAGATGTACCATTCTGGAACATCGTACCTGCGCATTTCATCAGCATAAGTTGCCCATTTGTTAGGGTTGGTAATTGCTTTCCCTTTTCTGACAAATTCCATTATTTCAAAGGCTAAATCCGGATTCAAACCATAGGAGATCAAGTGAACCATGATATCATCTCGACAACCAATGACATCCTTGAAATCAATCTTGCCAAACTCGCGATTTTTACCCAAAATCAAGGTTTGTGAATTGCCATAATATACGTCGGTCCCATGTGATAGACCTGAAATTTTAACTAAATCGGCAAAAGATTTTGGCTTTGATTCTGAGAGCATGCCTCTAACAAAGCTAGTTCCTAATTCAGGGACGCCATAAGATGCGACATCAGACATTATATCATCACTCGTCAAGCCCAAAACCTCTGTGCCCGATAACATTCTATAGACATCAATGTCATCAACCGGTATGTCTTGAGGTTTGCTGAAAGGGAAATCTTGGGGATTTTGCTTAACCAGATCCATTAGATAACGAATCACGGTAGGATCATCATGCCCGAGGACATCCAATTTAAAGAGATTGTTTTCGAATGAGTGGTATTCATAGTGAGTTGTCTTCCAAGAAGTATCTTTGCTATCTCCCGGATATTGAATAGGTGTTACGTCATAAATACTGCGATTGTTCGGTACAACCACTATTCCACCCGGATGTTGTCCCGAACTTCTTTTTGATCCTTCGATACCTTTGGCTAATCTAGCCATTTCAGCGTGTCGTACGAATATCGGTTCCAAACCTTGTCGTTTTCGCTTAATATTGAGTTTATTATAATATTCCTTAACCATGGCAAAAGATGTTTTCGCTGCACATGTACCAATTGTACCAGCTCTGAATGCATAGTTAACTCCGAAGAGTTTTCTGATATATTCATGAACCTCTCCTTGATATTCACCAGAGAAATTCAAGTCAATGTCAGGTGTTTTGTCGCCTTTAAATCCTAAAAATGTTTCGAAAGGAATGTCATGACCATCACGATGCAATTTCGTATTACAGATTGGGCATTCAGCTTTTGGCAAATCCCAACCCGCGTCTGAATTTTCAAATACATCATGATATTCTTTTTCAAAATCATTCTGTCCGTATGCCTTGATTTCGTCTTCGGTTTTTTTGAATGCGTTAAAATGACATTTAGGACAAACGTAATGTGGAGGTAGCGGGTTGACTTCGGTTATTCCCATCAAAGTTGCAACAAACGAAGAGCCCACAGATCCTCTGGAGCCAACCAGATATCCATCATCCAGAGATTTTTTAACCAATAGATGCGATATGTAATATATCGTTGAAAAGTGATGTTCAATAATACTGTTCAATTCTTTTTCTACACGATTCTTAACGATTTCAGGTAGAGGGTCTCCATACAATTCTCTTACCTTGTCATTAACCATGTGTTCTACCTTAGTTTTGATTGAAGGAACTCCCTTTTCAGCTAAAAATTCGTCGGTTGGAGCGTATAAGCCATTAGGAATAATGGTGATATCTTCAACCAAATTGGCAATAGCTTGAGAGTTCTTAACAACGATTTCATAGGCAACATCGCTGCCCAAAAACGAGAACTCTTCCATCATTTCTTCAGTAGTCATGAAATACTGGTTAGGTTTGAATTCCTTATAGTATAAGTCATGGAATCCTCCACCGCCTACCAAAGGAGTATTAATCATAATTTCACGATACTTGTAATCGCTAGGATCAAGATGGTGAACGTCTCCCGTCGCCACAACAGGTATGTTAAGCTCTTTACCCACTTCAACTATTTTTTTGATTACCCTTTGAACGACATTACGCCAGTTAGGAGTTTCTGTTTCCATAAAACGAAAGAAACTCAGAGGTTGGACTTCGAGGTAATCA
>JAQVFZ010000137.1 GCA_028697025.1 Candidatus Izemoplasmatales bacterium
CAACTACATCAACACCGTCAGCGATGACTTTGTCGATTTGAGAAGCTTGTTCAACGATGTCGTCAGAAATTAAGAATTGGAAGTTGTATCCATATTCTTCAGCTAATCTTTCAGTAGCTGCTTCCGCATGGTTGATGCTTTCGCCTAGGAAACCGTGGTCAGCACTTGGCATGATAACTGCGATTTCTTTTTTGTCTGATCCACCGTTACAAGCCGCTAATGCAACTACGGTGAACAATAACATTAAAACAGTAATTAACTTTTTCATTTTGTACAAATTTCCTCCTAAATTTTGTATTTTATATTTTTATTTGTAATAAAATAAAAAGCTTTTTAATTGTCGCAACCAGTCGATTCACGATGGATTATTTGGAAAGGAAGAATGATTTTTTTGTTTACGGAATTGATATCTTGAAGTTTCTCGTATAACAATTTAAAAGATTCCTTGCCCAAATCGTATCTAGGTTGGTTGATAGAAGATAAAGTAGGGGAAGTATAGGTCGTGATTGATGTGTTGTCAAAACCCATGACGCAAACATCAACGCCAACTTTTATTCCTTGAGACTTAAGATAACTTGTCGCTCCAAGCGCCAAGGAGTCTGAAGCACAGACTATAGCGGTTGGTCTTGGCTTATAAGCCATTAACTTCTTAGCGCCGATGGCACCATCTTCATATCTATAAAAATTTTTGACAACCAAATTCTTGTCAAACTTAATGCCGTAATCTCTTAATGCATCTTGGTATCCAGTTTCTCTTCCTAATTCAGAAGTTTTATAATAATCCCCACTGATCATGCCAATGGTTTTATGACCTTTGTCAATGAATTGTTTGACAACGTCATATACTGCTTGGCGGTTGTTGATCTCGACACTGGAAACGTCTGCGTTCATTGTCGGTTCGCAACATTGAACGAACGGATAATTTTTGGCAAGACTAGTTATTGCGTCCGCTTCAATCGTATTGAAAAGACTGATGCAACCATCGACATGTTTCATTCTAAGCATGTGAAGATATTTAATCTCTTGATGTTCCTGAAGATTTGTAACAGCAACCAAGATGGCGTAACCTTTTTCTTCGGCAGTTTCTTCAATCCCTTGAATTATCTCAGAATAAAACTGATTTGACATGGTTGGCAATAATACAAGAATCTTGTTGCTTTTCTGTGTTCTTAAACTTCTGCCTGTGATATTAGGCACAAATTTGTACTTATCGATCACGGAAAGTACTTTCTTTCTGGTCGAATCCGCAACTTTTGGGTCATTATTAATAACCCGGGAAATAGTGGCCACAGAGAGATTGCACTTATTTGCAATATCCTTAATATTCATATTTTTTACCTCTACATCCATATTTCTTGTAAACGATTACAAGGTAATTATAACATAGGAAATGAGTTTGTCAAGATATGTAAACGGTATTTTAGCAAAAAAAATAAAAATGTTTGCAAATAAAAACTAGTGTGAGTATAATATAAATGTAAACGTTTAAATAGGAGGAGTACAATTATGGAAAAATTTAAGACTGCCGTTGTCGGCTCTGGTTTTATTGGAGTTGCCCACATAGAAGCTTTAAGAAGGCTTGGAAATGTTGAAGTGATCGCTTTGTGCGATATGTTCAACGTTGAAAAAAAGGCTAAGGAAAATCATATTGAATTGGCTTATACCGATTATAAAAAAATGATCGACGAGACCGATTTGGATTTTGTTCATATTTGTACACCAAACAACACTCATTTTGAAATTGCTAAGTATGCTTTGGAGAGAAATGTTAATGTCGTATTGGAAAAACCGATGACATTCACAGTTGAAGAAGCACTCGAGTTAGTAAAACTGGCAAAGGAAAAGAATTTAATCAACGCTGTTAATTTTCATAATCGCATGTATCCAGCAAATATATTTATAAAGGATTATATTAGAGATAATAAAATTGGCGATGTATTTTCCATCAATGGCAATTATCTTCAAGACTGGCTTTTATTCGATACTGATTACTCATGGCGTCTAAACACTAAAGAATCAGGTTCAACCAGAGCTGTCGCAGACATCGGCTCACACTGGATGGATTTGGTTGAATATTTGACTGGTCTAAAGATTGTGGAAGTCTTTGCAGAGTTTAAAACGGTTTATCCACAAAGAAAAAAAGCTATTGGCGAGATAAAAACATTTTCAGTTAATGAAGCTGCTGAATACGAATTGAAAACTATTGATACGGAAGACATCGCTTTGGTAATGTATCGTTTTGAAAATGGCGCTATTGGTAATGTGACGATTTCACAGATGGCTGCCGGCAAAAAGAATAATCTTGAAGTATTTATTTCCGGTACCAAAGCTTCAGTCAAATGGGGACTCGATGATTTAGAAAACGTTCATATCGGCTATCGGGATAAGCCGTCACTAACAATAACAAAAGATTACGGGTTGATGACTATAGCTAAAAACGCTATTGATTTTCCAGCTGGCCATACCGAAGGTTTCCCAGATGCAATCAAACAAGTTTTCAAGCAAGTGTATTCGCAACCTCAAAATAAAAATTATGCTCAGTTTGAAGATGGTTTAAGACAAATGATCCTTTGTGAAAAAATCGCTGAGAGTGCAAAAAAATCTCAATGGATTAAAGTTTAGGAAGTGGCTGAAATGAAAATAGGTTTGCTAAGTGCGATTTTACCCGATTTGAGTTTTGAAGAAGTAATTGATCTTGCAAAAGCATATAATTATCAAGCAGTGGAACTGGCTTGCTGGCCTAAAGGTAAATCCACAAGAAGATATGCTGGTGTGACACATATCGATGTCGATGATTTGACAGAAGAAAAAATTGATTACATACTTTCTTATGTTAGGAAAAATGATATTGAAATAGCGGCTCTAGGTTATTATCCGAATCCTCTTGATGGAGATGAAGAAAAAAGGAAGTTTTTTCAGAATCACATCAAGAAAGTTATCAGAGCCGCAAAAGATTTGAAAGTCAATCGAGTAAGTACTTTTATCGGTAGAAATCAATTTCTCAATGAAGACGATAATTTTGAGTTATTTAAAAAAGATTGGCCGGAAATTATTGCATATGCCGAAAAATTGAAGGTCTATGTCGGAATTGAAAATTGTCCGATGTATTTCACAAAAGACGAATGGCCAGGCGGACAAAATCTGGCTAGCAGTCCTTATATGTGGCGAAGAATGTTTCAAGAAATACCTTCACC
Source organism: Candidatus Izemoplasmatales bacterium (assembly GCA_028697025.1). GTDB lineage: Bacteria > Bacillota_I > Bacilli_A > Izemoplasmatales > Hujiaoplasmataceae > UBA2289. The sequence continues at coordinate 3,195 of JAQVFZ010000137.1, forward strand.
ATATTTTGGTTTAAGTTACGATCCTTCACATTTATTCTTGCAAAGAATGGATTATCTAAAACCGCTTAAGGAGTTTAAAGACAAAATATTCCACATCCATTTCAAGGATATCAAACTATTCAATGAAAAGATTGATGAATATGGAGTATTTACTTACCCTTTAAGATATATGCAACCGAAAATCCCGGGAGAAGGCGGAATTGACTGGCA
>JAQVFZ010000019.1 GCA_028697025.1 Candidatus Izemoplasmatales bacterium
TGACGGTTGCGCGAATTTTGTATGAGTCAAAGAAAGTATTGATAGTTTCTTCATCCATATCGACCAATATGTCAATGTCGAGATTTTCAAAATCAACTGTCTCAGAGACTTCCAATAAAGCGTTTAAAGCTTCCAATATCTTTCTTAATTCCCCTGGATTCTCGCCAATGTCTTCCCAGGAAATGCCACTTGGGATAGTCAGTACATCAAGACCGTCTATTTGTGCGTTTCCGCTTAAGACATTGATTAAAGCCAAGGTTATAAGTCTGGATTCCAGCAATATCGTCAAATCAACTTTGGCAATGGCGGTAAGTGTAACTTTAATGTCTTCATTCATCAAGTCGGCAAAATCTACTTCTGCCTCAATGATTTCCGCGAAGATTTCGCCTAAAGCCAAGAATTCGGTTTCGAGGTCCAAATCTTCGGGGATAGTAATAATCAAAGCTAAACCGTCTTCACTGTCAGATAGCATCGGGAACAATACCGCTTCAGTGATTAATAGAATGATATCTGATCCGGCAATATCAGCGAATAAATCTCTGACATTTTCCGGAGTGACTTCGATTTGTTCCACCGAACCTTCTCCGCCAATATATCCAGCACCATTCAAAATATCAAACAGGGCACCGGCGATGCCGCCTAGAGTTGCGAGTTCCGCTTCGAAATCAATCGTGCCATCATAAAGTTCTTCGATAGTGACCGGCAGTTCTTGGTCGTACTCAATGGATGCATATTCGATTGCCATTGGTAAAACCGCTATTACTAATTTCGAATTTGATAGTATCTCGAATATCTGTCTGATTTCATCGCCCTTGATATCGGTTAAATCTTGGGTTTCTTGATATTCAGAAGCCATAAACACTTCCAAAGCTTCGGTCATAACCATCAATTCATAACGGAAGGCAATCGTTTTGTCATTTTGGTCAAACGAAAGTACCATATCAAACAGATTGATATGCATCGGAACTTGAACATCCTCATCAACCACCGATTTTACTTGAATTGCATTGGCGACCTTGACAAAGACATTGCTGTTATATTCTTCAACCATCTGATTCAGCAATTCTATGGCGTCGGCAAATTCAAAATCCCCCGGCAACATCGGCTCATCAGTGCCGTCACTTTCAGTTGTAGGTTCGCTTAGGAGTGAATAACTGGCTTGATAAATATCTTGTCTATAAGCCAAACTAAGTTGTTCAGTGCCGTCATTTTCTTCGGTAGATTCAGCGAATTCTTCCAACAAGACCGACATGCTGCCAACAACACTCATCATACCTCCCAGCATAATCAGCATGATGAAAATAGCCATCAAGCCATTGCCGGCTCCAACCAAAGCTCCGAAACCGCGCATTTTATTTGCGCCTTTCTTAGTTTTGAAGAAGATGATTCTGATAATAAAACATATGATTTTATAAATTATCAAGATAACAGTGAAATATAGGACTGTCCAAACAATTTTCAGGACGAAAATTGCCAGTCCGCTAGCCATCGCCATGAATTCAGGTGACATTTCCGAGAGATTGAACTCTTCGCCAATAAAGAATTGGACAATGGATAGGAAACTTTCTTCAAACGAGACAAATCCAGCTAAACTTGGATCGATAAAATCAGCCAGATATTGTCCCAGGAATGACAAATCCATTTTCCAGAGAAAACCGACTGCTAAGTTCAGTGTAACAAAAAAGAGAATGTAAAATATCGCCATTGTTATCAAACGGAAAAGTGATTTCTTCAATCCGCTCAAGAAACCACCGAGAATGGCAAGGCCCAAAACGATGTAAAAAATCAGATTAAGTGACAACAAAATGCCAAAGTCAAAAGCTAAAAAATACATAGTCTCACTTCCTTTCGAGTGTATATTATAACTTTATTATACTACAATATACGATATTGCTATGAATGTGCACTAAAAAAATTATTAATTTCCTTCCAAAAAACAGAATTATGCAAATTTCTCATAATAATATATTATAAAGATGGTTTTATGCACTTAAGTTAAATCACTTTAACTACATTTGGTTTTGCGATATAATATATTTGATTAAAAAGGGTGGTGAATGAAATGAAAAAATTTCTGATTTTCGCGGCAATCATCTTGATGACATTATTTATGGTCAGTTGTGATGTCTTCCAATTACCGTTTTTTGAAACCACTACGACCGAAAGAACGACAATTAACCCCACCAAAATCAATGGCACCATTACCTTTGAGGATGAAGATTATCAAGACCTAGCCCTTTATAATTCTTCGAACTATGACATTGAAGACGTTGAAGAATATAATGATTTACTACTAACTACCAAAAATCATATTAGACTGGCAAATATCGTCGTAAATACCGTCATCTACAGTCAAAAATATCCATGGGGTCTTGAGACTGAAAGACAAGTTGTTTCACAAGGCTCGGGCTTCATCTTCATGCAAGATGATGAGTTTTTTTACGCTATCACGAACTTTCACGTTTTAGACAGCGAGTATCAAGGTACCAAAGCTGAAATCATGACATTTTCCGACACAAATTTTTCGGAAGCGGAAATAGTTACTTTTGATGAAAGTCTGGATCTGGCCGTTCTTAAATTTTCAATCAATGAAAGAACAGACGTCACTGTGATCGATATCTTTGAAAGACTATATTATCAATTCATTCCCGGCGAACTGGTGCTGGCAGTCGGTAACCCAAGCTCATTGAACAACAATGTTACTTTTGGTGAGTTTAAGTCAATGGAAACACTCAAAGACGTAAACTTTAAAGTGATTTATCACGACGCCGCCATTGCCAACGGTTCATCGGGTGGAGCATTGGTTGACGTCGACGGCAATTTGTTGGGTGTCAACACTTGGGGATTAGAAGACAGTGACGAATTTTCCTTTGCCATACCAAATTACATTGTCTACATGTTCTTGATAAACAACGGAATCCTGGATTGATTTTCCAGGATTCCTTATTTTTATTTAATTGTAAACTCTAATTCTTGAACTGGATAATGGTTGAATTTAAAGACGGCTTTTGTTTTACCCACAGGCGCTATTGATCTGATGTAAAAAGCTGTGCTACCGCCATTTAAAGCTGATGATTTAGGTCCGACCACTTCGATACCATCGGCGGTTTCAACCGAAACTACTTCATTTGCATAATCAAGGATATTGCCAAATTGATCGACCATTTTGACCACTACTCTTGTCATGTCATAGGTCAAATCATGATGCAAATGGCTTCTGTCAACCTCAATAATCATCTTGGCTTCCATCATATGTCCACGATAAACAGTCTTGACCAAATTATCCGCTAAATAACCCTCAAACTTGAAAATTGTCGGCGACAACTCTTGATTAGCCAGGTATTTTGAAAATAAATTGATTGCGTCGTCCATATTGATGATTTTCCTCATCAGGAGGTTTAAAACGGTAAATTTATCTTTAAACGGCATATCAAAACCATATTTGTTGAAACTCAGCAAGACATTCTTGATTCTCTTGGCATCTTTCTTTTTGTATGGTTCATTCAATTCAATCTGCTTGCCAATCAAATCCTTGATGATGATAGGGGGATGTGGCATGTATTCATAATTATCCCTATCAGGATAGATTGTGTCGATATAAATGTCGTTTTTGTACACCTTGATGTAATCACAGTTCGTATATACGACTATTTCCGGTAATTTCAATAAGTCAAAATCACCCGCAATCATATTGTTGGCGACAAACAAAACTATTTCTTCTTCTGGATTTTTCTGTGATTTGTAAGGATAGGCCGCGTACTTTTCAATACGATGCATATCCAATACGCCATGATGACAGATATGATCATTGGAGCCGAATTGGAAATGAGTGTTATAATCAGCCATACACCAACCAATAGCTCCAGAAATATTATCATAGTAATGATTATATTCAATAACATTTAAATGCCTGAGTGAATGCTCGATTCTTCTATCTTGAGAATCGGTTTTTTTTGTAGGAAAGACGTGGCCATTATACTCTGTGACTAAGTAAGGACTTCTGGACTTGGTTACTGCTTTTACGGCTTCCAATCCGTCATTTTCTCCGGTGTGGGAAAAATCGTTATAAGTATAGACGTCCTCCAGAAGGTTAGATTTTTTGAAATTTCTCACGCCACCGGTTTGCCTTGAAGGATCGATTTCTTTAGCTAAGGCATTGGTTTTTCGATAGAATTCATCGTCATCTTTTGACTCGTTGATTCTCACACCCCACAAAATGATTGAAGGATGATTGAAGTGATGGTCTATCATTATCGCTAAATTTTTCAAACTCAGTTCTTTAAAATGATCATTGCCGATATAATTCCATCCAGGAATTTCTTCAAGGACCAAAATGCCTAGTTCGTCACACCGATTTAGGAAATGATCACTTTGCATATAGTGAGAGGTCCTGACAATGTTCACGCCAAGGTTCTTGAGTATTTCAGCGTCCATTTCCTGCATGCTTTTAGGGGCTGCATAACCGATATAAGGATATGATTGATGACGGTTGAGACCCATGAGTTTAATCTTGTTGTTGTTGAGTAAAAATCCAGTTTCAGTGAACATCATCGTTCTAAAGCCAAATTTGATTGTCGTTTCGTCAATTGTCAAACCATTGTCAACCAAAGTTAGTTTGACATCATAGAGGTTCGGGCTTTCAATACTCCAACGTTTGATATTTTCTACAACAATAGAATAAATGTTATTCCCGACGAACTTTTCAGGAAATAAGTGGTTTAACACTTCATTTTCTCCATCTTGAATCAGGACTTTTAAGCCAAACTCCCTGTTGTTATCGTTTATCATCACCTTAAGATTAAGCATGATTGAAGTCTGATTGATGACATTGATATCATCGCTGAACAGATGGGTGGTTATAAAGTGGACTTGAGGTTTTTCCAATAAGAATACTTCTCTGTAGATGCCGCTATAGGGAAGATAGTCGACTAAACCGCCAAATGGAGGAATATCTTTGATTTCATTCCCATCGACTATCACTTTCAAGATGTTTTTTCCAGTTTTAATATGTTTATTTACAGAAATTTCAAACGGGGTATAGCCGCCTTCGTTAAGATAAATTTCTTGATTGTTAAGATATACTTTGGCTGTAGTCATTACACCCTTAAACTGTAGATAATAGTTGATATTATCATCTTTATTTTCAATTGTAAATTCCTTGAAGTATGTACCGATAATCTGTGATTCTTTTTCATTGAAATTGGCTAAAGGTAAAATAGTCATCGTATGAGGGATGTCAACCTGTTCAAAACGATGAAAATCAAAAGTTTCATTTAAATACTCAGTCTTGAACTTAGGTACAAAATACCAATCGAAATTAAGACTTGTCAGTTTTCTCATTGTTCCACCTCTTTCAGATAATACAGTCTTGAACCAAAATCTCCCATCAATCTTATGGAATCGTTATAGCCAGTGCCGATATACTTCTGCTTTGGGATAAAGCCATTGTTAACCAAAACATCGCCTTTGACAATCTGCAAATCGGTTTCGCTTTTGAACAGATAGCGATTCTTGAGGAGATGGAACAAAATTCCCTTGGCGTTGAGCTTGATTGGCAAGGCATGTTTGACCAAATGTCCAAAAGTGTCCAAAGAGAAATATTGCTCCCGCTTTTCAATTTGATAAGTCTTTTTTGCATCGAGCATTGGCAAAGGGATTCTATCAAATTCGACTGTCGGTTTTTGTAAAATTTGAAAAAGTCCAAGAATTGCTTCTTTTCTGTCTTTTGAAACGACGATCAGTTGCATTTCATTTGTTTCAAACGGGCTTTTCAAACGATATAGTTCGCCAAATTGCAAGAGATTACGATGTTGTTTATAATAGCAAATTTGCTTTCTTATCACTTCAGTCTCAAATTTAGTTAGCTGCGTAATGTCAAGTTCATAACCCAAGAGACCAAAACTTGAGATGTTGAATCTGGTTTCAAGCGGTGTTTTTCTCAATACTTGAGCAGATGGACTATCACTGACATGCGCCCCAACTACCGATTGTTTATATCCATAGTATGTGCCATACTGAATATAGTAACGTGATAAAGCGTCGGTGTTGTCGGAAGCCCATATTTGCGGCATATAGTAAAGCATTCCCAAATCAAAGCGATTGCCACCACTAGCGCAGGATTCGAATAGAATATCTGGAAATTTTTCAGTCAATCTATTCAATAACTCATAAAGCCCCAGAATGTATGTGTGCAGTAATTTTCCTTGGTTGTTTGAAGATAAAGTATCGCTGTACAGATCTGAAAAATTCCGGTTCATATCCCATTTGCAATATTTAATATTTGCCGAACAAAAAAGTTCGCTTAAAATATCGAACAGATAGTCGACCACTGCTTTCTTACCTAAATCCAAAATCAACTGGTTGCGACCCAAACTTGGTTTAATTGCCGGATGTTTTATAGTCCAATCGGGGTGCAATCGATAAAGCTCTGAATCTTCATTGACCATCTCCGGTTCTACCCAGATTCCAAAGTCCATGTTCATCTTATTGATTTTCTCTGCAAGTTTTTTAATACCAAGCGGTAATTTCTTTTTGTTTACACGCCAATCGCCCAAACCTTGAAAATCATTATTTCTACTTCCAAACCATCCATCATCCAAGACAAATAACTCAAGACCTAATTTACTGGCTTTCTTCGCCAGTCTTAGTAGTTTTTTCTGAGAAAAATCAAACATCGTCGCTTCCCAGTTATTAAACAAAACCGGACGATTTTTATCCTTAAAGTCCGGTTTAATCAGATGATTGTTGATGAGATCGTGAAAATTTAAACTCAAACGATTGAACCCGTCACAACTAAAGGTCATTATGGTTTCTGGTGTAATGAATTTCTCGTTTGGTTTCAATAACCAATAGAAATCAAAGGAATTAATCCCCATCTGAACCCTGATCATATTATATGGACTTCTTTCGACTACAGCCTCAAAACTAGAGCTGTAAACTAAGGAAAACCCATAACAATTACCGTTATTTTCAGTAGTTTTTTCGTTGTGAATAACAATAAGAGGGTTATGGTCTGAGGAAGAGACACCCTTTTTTGAATCTATTTTTGTTATACCTGGATTAATTTTCTGTGAATTAATTTGTCTTTCATTTATCCAGGTTCCGTCAAATGTTTTTAAACAAAAATCATCATTCGCAAAATCAAAATTCATACTCAAAGCTTTTTCAAGCATTACTTCATCATTACTTAAATTGTTTATGATAGCCCTGCGAACCAAAATATCTTCATCTTCATACAAAGAATAGTATAAATCGATGCCAAGATCAAAGGTATTGTCCATTAAACGAACAATCAGGGTTTCTGTAGCGTCATCTCTAGTTTCTGGCATCTCCTTGAAAGAAGGTTTATTACCTAGAATTTCATGTGATTTGTATTTAAAATCTGTGATTCTCGAGCCGTCCGTCAAACGAATGTGGCACATCGGCTCGCGAAAATCGCCTTTTCCAAAGGTAGGCGCTTCGAGAAAAGCCAAATTCAGATTAAAAGTTTTATCGTTTTTCTCATAGATTACCTGTGACCCCACTTCAATCTCGTGCTTAAGTAGGAGAGAATGATAGTCTTGATTCAAATCAAGCCTTTTACCATAGTATAAGTTGCCAAGATGATTGCTTGGCAAAATATTAATAATATAGGATGTATTTTTTGTTTGAAGGTGAAAAATCTTTTCCGCTTCGAGAAATTTGATCATCGAAAACCTCTGTTAATTATTAATTTGTTTTTTATAAAATGGCGAAATTATGAACAGTATTAAGGCAACTATGTAAATGATAATTAAAATACAGGCAATTATTACCAGGTATAGCGGAGAAAACAGGTAAGTAAAGGTGATATTTTCAATAATGATTCCGACTAGATAACCCGGAGAAAAAACAAATAAAAATTCAATTGAAGTGGGAATCAAGCCCATCAAGGATATAAAAGGAATAAATGAAAAAATAGCTATATACCCTACGTATAACAACATCATATGTAAGTGAGTTCTAGATAAGATGGTTATGGAAAAACCAATCAAAATGTGGATCAAAGCGCCAACTAAATAAGCTAATGAAAATAAAAGCAAATTGAAGTTCACATTCAGAACAAAAATCATTACTATTAGATACATGATTAATGGTATCAACTGCAACAGCAGTGGACTAAGTATTTTACCGGAAATTATTTCTCCAATTTTAGGGTTTTTAAACTGTTCAGGCATTAGTTTGCCTTCTTCTTTTTCAATGAATAAAGTTATGGAATGCATAATGACGGGGATTACAAAAACTGTCAAATAGACATAAAGTAATGGTTCGATATCCGGAAAAAAGCCCATAGCTAAAGCGAAAATCAGAGATACGATCAATGTCATATGAATGATTCGATATCTGGTAAAATTTTTAAAATCATTAGTGATAATTTTTAAAATGTTCTTCATATCTTCCCCTCTAGATTAATAATAGTCTGGTAGTCTATCTTGTTTATAGTTCTGACACTTCTTATTTTCTTATTGGCATCGAAAAGCTGTGCCATTTCAATATATTCAATTTTCGTTCCACTATCATTATCAAATTGAATTTCTACGTTTTGTTTGCTTATTTTATTTATTGAATCAGAACTTAATTTTATTACTTTTTTCAAGTAATCCACATAATACACGTTTTCGTTTATATAATCTGCTTCAATGCTATTGCTAACTACTATTATTTTACTCGTTTTACCTAAAATTGGCAAGATATCAAGGTAAATCAAACGCTTTTCCTCTTGAGAAAATCCTATCATATCCAAATCTAAAATTACTTTTGGTTCTTCTGTTACAATTAAGAACAGAAATATTAAAAGCAATTTTTCAAGAATCTGATTATTTTTGGAAAGAATCTTAACATTATTGCTATTGAAGACTAGTAAGTAATCTAAATTTTTGAAACTTCTGTTAATAAACACATTTACGGTTTTCTCAATTGTCAATCTAAATAATCTGGTCATTTTTTTTAGTTTTATTGCTATATTATCATAATTATCCAAATGTGTTGAAATCATAAAACAATCTTTAGGATAAGTCAAAGCCTGATTTTCAACAACTAAATATGAAATTGGGGTACTTGGAATAAATTCAGTTAAATCGACTGATGGTTCTTTTAATGAAGCACTTGTAAAATCGTTTTTTGTCAAAATAAAGTCAACAAATCGCTTTAAATTAGCATAAACGTCACCTTTTTTAAATATGGATGTAGGAAAATTATAATACAAATTTTCAAAGACAATCATGATATCTTGAAAGTAATCGATTTTATTATACAAATCAAATTTCACTTTGAATCTCTCAATTAAAGGCTCAACACAAAGCGACGATATAATTTTGCTAGCATACGAATCCTTTAAATGCAATGATAATAAGGTAAGAAATTTTTCGTCTTCATTATGTAACAAGTACAAGTTATAAAAAAGTTCAAAGAATAGACTATTTAAACTTTCCATGGAACTGTAATCTTTCCTTTGATTGAAAAGATCAATTTGGGTGACTATAACATAATCCATAATCGCAACAAACAATTCTTCCTTATTACTGAACCTATAATAGAAGCTGCCTTTGTTAATTCCGCTCTTTAGAATAATCTCGTTAGTAGAAGCGAGATTATATGGCTTTTCCGAAAACTCCGCTAAGGTAGCTTTGAATAAATCTTTATTTTCTAATAATATTGCTGTTTTGTCTGAGTATTTCATAATGCTATACCTCTCTATACCATTTAGTATATACTAGGTGGTATATTTATTCAATAATAAATGAAAAAATTATAAAAATAAAAAAAAGTGGTCATTCATGACCACTTCATTAAAGATTTATAGCTTAATTTTTGCGTTAAATTTGGTATTAAAGAAATTTGCCAACTCAATTTTATCTTCCGGATTGTCAAAACCTTTGAAATCTACTATATATGTCTTTCTATCACTTGTTTGAATCATGAAAAAATCTGGAGCTCTTTTGACCGATTGTACTGTAGTGTAGAGAACGTTACTGCTCTTGACATTAGTGACAACGAACTCTTCTTCTTTGAAAACGTATGTTTGCAACATGGGATTATCCACTAATGGTGAACGCTTTAGCATTTTTGCAGTGGTCAATTTCTGCATACCTAATGTCAAGACATAATATACCAGTAAAATCCCCAATAAAAGTGCCGCATATGACCATTGTTCCTCAATTGCCATGTAGGTAGCGAAACCCAGTGAAATGACTGTAATTACAATAAAATTCTTTATCATATAACTTCTTGCATAAAACTTATTGTACCTAAGGATTAAATCCTTATCATACATAGTGTTATTTACTATATTCATCTTTAAAACTCCTTATATACTTATTTTCTTAAATAATATTGGATAAAGCCCTATTCCAGTTACTACTATTATAACATATCTGAGAAAATCAAGTAAACTAGCTGTAATACTCTGGATAATTTGATCATCAACTAAATTTTCAGGATTGACAATTAGATGAAAAAATTCCTTAAGACCTAGTCTGACTGCCATTACAACCGCAATACCTAAAGCGAACCTTAATATGTTCTTGGAAATATTCTTATGATTCTCGAAGTTCACGTATTTATTTTCAATTTTGATTCCGATTACAAAACCTACTAATGTTCCAAGCATTTTAGCCAAGGCTTCTGTATTAAAATAGAAAAGTTGAGAATCAAATGTGGTTTGATTCAGTTTAATCAAATTATAAACCATAATAACTAGTAAGACACCTATTGATAGATAGAGAATAATATTATAGATCAGTGTCAAATCTTCTTTTTTGCTTAACCATTTGTAAAGATAGTAAGTAATCAATATCCCCAGCAAGCTTCCAACCATGACATCCGTTAGATAATGGACACCTATGTACATTCTACTCAATGAGACAAGTAAAGTGATTATGATCGCCATAATAAGGATAAATTTCTTTTTTAAGAACTGATAGGCGCCAAAGAAGACAGTTGAAGCTGATTGTGCATGTCCACTTGGCATTGAATACCCCCCTGAAGTCTCAGGTCTTAAATTTACTATCGTATCGTCGACCATAAACGGTCTGGGGCGCATGAAAATGAATTTAAGAACACTATTTAAACCAAGCGAAATAAATACTGTAATACCCAATCTTTCTCCTACTTTCTTATCTATTGACCAGTATATTAATCCCAATACGGCAATAACTACCAATTCTTCACCAAACATAGTAAAGAAACTGAACAAAGCATCCAAGAATGGAGAACTAAAACTTTGAAGCCAATGGATAATATCTAGTTCGAATCCCATAAGCTACCCCCTTAAAGAATAAAGCCATAAATTATTAAACCCATAATTCCGGAAACCAAAACTATGTACACCGGATGTAATTTTTTCCAGATTCTAGACATTCCAAACACAACTGCAAAGATTAACAATGAAGACCAATGAAACTCAATGTCAAGAATATTCATGATATCAATATTGAAAATGCTTTTCAATAGGAATGTTAAAGCCACTGCGAAGATAATTCCCACTACTACTGGTTTCACCCCAGACAAGAAGCCTACGACATATTTATTGCTGGCAAATTTGTGAAATGCTTTTGCAATAATCAATATAATTATGAAGGATGGCAATACAACCCCTAAAGTCGCCATGATTGCTCCAATAATGCCTTGTTGGTTGTAACCGACGAAAGTTGCCATATTTATCGCAAATGGTCCGGGTGTTGATTCCGAAATGGCTATAAAATCCATCAACTGTTCTGATAACAACCAACCTTTACTTACTACTTCATCACTCATCAATGGAATCATGGCATAGCCGCCGCCAAAGGTAAACAAACCGATTTTAAAGAAAGTTAAAAATAGTTCAAACAGTAATTTGATACTCATTTGGCTTCACCTCTCAATTTAATCAATTGATTGACAATACCGACAACACCGCCGATGGCGATCAATAATATAACCGGTAAAACATCAAAAAGAATAATAAGCAAGGCAATAACCATCATGACATATGCAAGAGGTGTCTTTTCCAGTTTTTTATACATTCGAATCGCCGCATTCAAAACTAAAACGGCAACTCCGATTCTTATGCCTTGAAAAGCGAATTCAACATATTGATTATCTCTAAATTGCATGAAGAACATCGAAATGAGGGTGATTACAATCACGGATGGTAAAACGACACCCAACGTTGCAAATGCCGATCCCTTCACGCCTTTTAGCTTGTAGCCGATGTAAGTTGCGGAATTAATCGCAATCGGTCCAGGGGTCGACTCGGCGATGGCGATGATATCTAGAAATTCATCATCGGTAATCCATTTAAATTTTTCTACAGCGTATGAATGAATAAAAGGGATCATTGCATATCCCCCGCCAAATGTAAATAATCCAATTTTAAAAAACGTCCAAAAAAGTGTGAATAACATATCTGCTCCTGCTAGTTGATTTCTTTTAAAGTACATAGTTGATCATTGATTTTATCAAAGACATAATTGCTTAATTTATTCGTATCCATGTCTTTATATTCTTCATATTTTATCAGCGGCAATATTCTCAAGTATACTTTCGCTTTAAAAAGCTTAAAGATATCAATGGTTTTATGCATATTGCATAGAACTATTGGAGAGATATCGGCTTGAGCCTTTTGGGCAATCTTGAATGAACCGCTTTTGAATTCTTGCATGGTATTGCTGTGACTTCTGGTCCCTTCAGGGAAAATCCCCATAGGTTGGCCATTTTTAACACTGTTTATCGCTTCAAGAACTGCTTGTAGAGCTTGTCTGTCTCCGGCTTTTCGAGAAAGGCTGATGCATCCAGTACCTCTTAACACGTTGCGCATAAATGGATACTTGAATAATTCCTCTTTCGAAACAAACGCTAGAGGGAAATCACGATAAGCTTGTTTAATGTATAGGGGGTCAGTGTATTCGATGTGATTTGAATAAACAACAAAATTATTATTTTTTGGTAGATTTTCCTTCCCAATAATCACTGGCTTTACCCGATAAAGAACATTGAAAATATAAACATTGAAATGATGGTAAATCTTATGTTTCCACATAGCCGTTTTTGAGGTTTTTTCTGTCGTATAAACAAAGATCAGAAACATCAGTAAAATTATTATGATCATTCCGATATTAACGCCAATAAACAGCAAAATCACCTTAAAAATCACCAATAGTTCAGTGGCGAAATTTAAATGATAGAAGTAAATTAGCCCGAGTGATAAGGATACTATCACTTGCAACAATAAAAACATTCTATTTTATCCTTTCATATACGGCAAAGGTCAAATCCTCGTTATCATCGGACTTGATCAATTTAAAATCGGACAAATCCAAATCCAAATAAGTGTCGCCTTCATAAACTTTCTTAATATGAGTTATATATAGTCTATCAGCATAAGGAAAAGCCAACTCGTAAATTGTTTTTCCGCCAATTACGAAGATTTCTTCATCATGTGGCTTTTTCAAGAAACCAATTAGATCACTGATGACTTCAACCCCTGGGTAAGAGAAATCATTGAGTGAAGCGACTATCGATTTGCGATTTGGGAGCGGCTTATTGAGGCGAGTGACAATTGATTCAAATGTTGTAACTCCCATCAAAACCGTTTTATTTAATGTTACATATTTAAAGTACTGTAAATCTTCTGGATAGTTCCAAGGCAAATCATTGTTTTTTCCGATGAGGCCGGTAGGGTCTATGGCAAAAATCATGCTAATCATTATTATACGGCTACCTTTCCTTTTATAGTAGGATGAGGATTATAGTTTTCTAACACAATATCCTCATAAGTGAAATCTTCTATATTATTTCTTTCGACAATTTTTAGTTTTGGTAGTTGTCTCGGCTCTCTTGCGAGTTGGGTTTTAACTTGTTCCAGGTGATTCAGATAGATATGGGCATCACCAATGGTATGCACAAATTCACAGGCCTCAAGTCCAGTTACTTTAGCGACAAGTGCCAATAATAGCGCATAGGAAGCAATATTGAATGGTACCCCTAAAAATGCATCGGCGCTTCTTTGATACATTTGCAAGGATAGCTTATTGCCAGAGACATAGAATTGAAACATCATATGACATGGCGGAAGTGCCATATCCTTGATTTGCGGAGGATTCCATGAACTTACAATCAATCTTCGGCTCTCAGGGTTGTTTTTTATGTTTTCAATTGTTTTTGCTAATTGGTCAAAACCATTGAAATCACGCCATTGTTTTCCATAAACCGGACCAAGTTTACCGTGTTTTTCAGCGAAATCTGCATCATTTTTAAGCCTAGCTACGAATTCGTCCTGAGTTTCACCGTTGTAATCTGCATGATTCTTAAAATTTTGGTATGGCCATTCATTCCAAATTCTAACATCATTATCAACCAAGTATTTTATGTTGGTATCGCCTTTGATGAACCATAAAAGTTCATGGACTACTGATTTAAAATGTACTTTTTTCGTTGTTAATAGTGGAAAGCCATCTCTTAAATCAAAACGCATCTGATAGCCGAACGTGGAAATAATGCCGGTATTGGTACGATCAGGCTTTTCTTCTCCCTTATTCAGAA